>JAFZUB010000017.1 GCA_017618515.1 Bacteroidaceae bacterium | reverse complement strand
GCTGCAGGGAGCCATGCGCAACGACATGATACAAGGCATCAAGGATGGTGCCAACGCTACCCTCGACCGTTACGCACAGATGGGCATGCCCGAGCGAGTGATACAGATGATTCAAGCAGGCCTCGACCAAATGCCGGCTGGTGGCGAGATGGCCGACGTGCAAGACGTGGTGACCTTCAAGCCCGAATACAGTTGGACCTACGAAATAGGAGCGAAACTGGACCTTTCAAAATACTTAAATTCGCCATTCTCAATGTTCAATGTCCAATGCTCAATGTTCCTGACCACGGTTAGGGACCAACAGATAGCCCGCTTCGTGGAGAGTGGCATGGGTCGCATGATGGTCAACGCAGGCCGTAGCCGCAACTGGGGCGCCGAGCTAAGTGTTCGTTTTGCTCCCACCGAACGTCTCACCACATGGGCTGACTATGGCTTCACACGCGCCACCTTCACCAAATACGATGACGGCAGCGGCACAGACTACACCGGCAACTACGTTCCTTTCATTCCCAGACATACCATAAGTGTGGGCGCTGATTATACTCTTCCTATCTCTAGCGGTCAACTAAAAGCCCTCACCCTCGGACTCAACACTCTTGGCGCGGGCCGCATCTATTGGACCGAGACCAATGACGCCAGTCAGGCTTTATACTTCACCTTCGGTGCGCACGCCCTGCTCGACTTCGGCGGTTGTGAAATCAATTTTTGGGGACGCAATCTCACCGACAAACACTACCATGCTTTCTATTTTGAAAGCATGAACCGCTCCTTTATTCAGAAAGGAAAACCACTGCAAGTAGGCGTGGACGTGAACGTAAAGTTCTGATTTTTCCACAATATATTTGGCCTTTCCCTCCTTTTTCTGTAATTTTGCCTCCTAATGTATGCGCAGGAGGAGATAAAGCCCTATAGTCCCGAGGGAGGGAAAGGACAGCAGGTGGAGCAGATGTTTGACAACATCGCCCATTCCTACGACCGTCTCAACCATGTGCTGTCGCTCGGCACTGACCGTAGCTGGCGGCGCAAGACTATCCAGGCTTTGCTGCCTTACAACCCGCAGACAGTGCTCGACATCGCCACCGGCACCGGCGACTTCGCCCTGCTGGCTGCCAAGATACTGCAGCCCCACTCCATCGTGGGGGCCGACATCTCCGAAGGCATGATGCAGATAGCGCAGCAAAAGGTGGAAAAGGTGGGACTCGCTGACATCATCTCCTTCCGCAAAGAGGACTGCATGAACCTCAGTTTCGCTGACGCCACCTTCGACGCCGTCACCGTGGCATACGGTGTGAGAAACTACGCCGACCTCGACCGCGGACTGAGGGAGATGCTGCGAGTGCTCAAGCCCGGCGGCCATGCTGCCATCCTGGAGCTGGCTGCCCCGCGCCGCTTCCCGATGAAGCAGATGTTCTGGCTCTACAGCCACGCCTGGATGCCGCTCATCGGCAAACTCGTGTCGAAGGATAAACGCGCCTACTCCTACCTGCCCCAGACAATGGAGGCCTTTCCGCAGGGCAAAGAAATGAAGGCTATCATGGAGCACGCAGGCTTTGCCGACGTCAGCTTCAAGGCTTTCACCTGCGGACTGAGCACCATGTATATAGGAAAGAAACATGACTGAATACGCACTGATAGGCTATCCGCTCATCCACTCCTTCTCCATGCGCTACTTCACGGAGAAGTTCGAGAGTCAGGGCATCCGCGCCCGCTATCTCAACATGGAGATGGAGAGTGTCGATGGACTTATTGACATCGTCGAAGCACACCCTCTTCTGAAGGGCCTCAACGTGACCATTCCCCACAAGCAGGCCGTCATGCCGCTGCTGACAGCTATCAGCGACGAGGCCCTTGCCATCGGAGCCGTCAACTGCATCAAAATTGGGCGCAAGCCACTCACCCTCACGGGCTACAACACTGATGTCATTGGCTTCGAGCGCTCCATACAGCCGCTGCTGCAGCCCCATCACAAGAAGGCATTAGTGCTCGGCACCGGCGGCGCAAGCAAGGCTGTGGTCTATGGCCTTAAGAGACTGGGCGTGAAGCCTGTGCTGGTCAGCCGCACCCCTGCCAATGGCATGCTGGGCTATGACCAACTGAGCCGCGACGTCATCACTGAGCATTCTGTCATTGTCAACTGCACCCCGCTCGGCACCTTCCCCAACGTGGACAGTTGCCCCGACATACCTTATAAATACATAGGTGGCACCCACCTGCTCTATGATTTGGTGTACAACCCCGCCGAGACCCTCTTCCTGCAAAGAGGCAAAGAGCGCGACGCCACCGTGAAAAACGGACTCGAGATGCTCCACCTGCAAGCCGAAGCAGGCTGGGAAATTTGGAACAACAGTTAATCATATAACATCTTACATTGATGAACATTCCCTTTTCAACCAAGAAGACCTCTCCCCTCAAAGGATGTCTGCTAATAATAGTAGCGTTTTTTGCCGTTTGCCTAATTGTAGCCTTAGGTGATCAACTCCGCGGCAACGTGTCGCCTGGCACTCTGTTGCTCATTTTCGCAGTGGTGGCTGTCGCTATCATTGCCACCCTCAACGCTCGCACCAAGGGCTTCTCTGCCGAGATAGACTCTCTCAAGGAAAAGAGGAAAGAACTCATTAAGATAGGCGACAAATACAACGAGGATGTCAAACAGCTAGAGGAAGAATACCGCAAAGAGAAGAAAAGCACTAAAATCCGCCAAGCCTACAGCGATAAGTACGACCAGATATACGACAATTACAGGAAAGAGAGCACAGCGTTCATTGACCAATGGAACTCCACCCACTCCAACGAGTTGCGACTCAAGGGTATGTGGAATAAAGGCATGAAGACTTGCTTCATTACCTTGCTCGCCGCAGCAGGCATCTCCATGGGTATCCAGATGGGCGACAGCCAGCCCAACCGTGCGGCAGCGCTGATGGAGAGTAGGATGTGGAACGCCGACAACATACCCATGCCCCACATGCAGGACGCCACCAAATACGTCAGCAACCCCGACTCCATCCTCTCGCCTGCCATAGTGGATAGCATCGACCACATCATGTATCGCCTCGACACCAATCTGGGCATTGAGTCGGCAGTCGTCATCGTCGGCCATATCGAGGGCGACGACCCCATACCCATGATTCGCGGCATCTACGAGAAATATAAGGTGGGACGCGACGACCGCGGCCTCGTCATCGTGGTCGGCTATCTCGACCACAGCTACTTCATTGCTCCGGGACGCAACCTGGAAGGCGACCTCACCGACTTAGAGACCAACCATCTGGCACAAGACTACCTCATCCCCAGCATGAGGGCCGAGCTGCCCGACAGCGGAATGCTCTATCTCGCTCGCGGCATCTATGCCCTCATGGCCAACAAGGATATGCCGCGCATGTCCGCACTGGCCTCTCCCCAAAACGATGATGAGGGCAACTCCAATTCTCTTTATCTCATCCTCTACTCCCTCTCCTTCGTTGCACTCCTGTTCTATAGCATTTGGAAGTCCAAGAAGCTGGGATGGGCGGGCCTCAGCTATCCCATGTTCATCGCTGCCAATCCGTTCGCTTACACATCAAGTGGCAGCAGCGGTAGCTACTCCGGCGGTGGAGGCAGTTGGGGCGGTGGCTCCAGCGGCGGCGGCTACGGTGGCGGCAGCTGGGGCGGCGGAGGCTCCGGCGGACGCTGGTAAAATCTCTAACCAATAACCAATAACCTATAACCTTTTAAAACTATGAACAAAACAACTATTATTGTCATTGCCATTGTGGCAGTGCTCGTATTGTGGGGCATCGGTGCCTACAACGGAATGGT
>JAFZUB010000192.1 GCA_017618515.1 Bacteroidaceae bacterium | reverse complement strand
CTGGCACTAGGCCATCAGGAAAAGTAACAAAAGCTGTTGCATTTCTTATTTCTTATTTCTTAATGATTTTTCCGTTGATGATATAGATGCCTCCCTTCTCTGGATTGGTGACGGGCTTACCGGAGAGATCATAGATGGATTTGCTATCTGACAATTTGCTATTGGCGATATCACTCTTACCACTCTCACTCTCAATCTCTTGGATACCATTGATGATGTCGTCGTAGTCGTCGAGGTCGCCTACGAGAATGCCATAGTCCTCATTTGCCCAATCGGAGTTTTTGTAGGCCTCCAGCGCGCTCTTATACACATGGATGACGCGGCTTTTCTTGGTTGAGAACATCCATGCACCGAGAGTGGGCGGCGTGGTTGCCTTGACATAGACATCCTGCAGTTCATCGCTGGAGTAGAACACGCCCTGCTGCATGCTCTTCACTCCGCTGCCGATGACGGCGCGCTTGAGGTTGATGCAGTAGGAAAAGGCATCGCTGCCGATGGTGTTAATATTGTCGGGGATTGTGACCTCCAGCAGTCCAGTGCGAGAGAAGGCGTTGCTGCCAATCTTGGTGGCACTCTCGGGCAGACGTATGGAGATAAGGTTGTAGCAGTCGTAGAAGAGGTAGTTGCCTAGTGTGTTTGACGACACCTTGTTGTTTTCGTAGTATGCCGTGCCACCGATGGTTATCTTGGCGTCTTGCAGGTCGATGGATGCGAGGTCGCACTCTTGTGTCAGTCGACGCAGTTCCTTAAAGTCAGAGCTGTTGACCAATCCGCCCACCACGGCTTTGATAACGTCGTTGGTTAGCGAGTCGGCAATAAAGCCTGCCTTGGTCTGCGTTACGAATTGTGTGCCGTAGCCAGCCCTTGGTATCTCGCGCAGTGTGCCGTCGGCGTCAACGGAGTACATGGTGAAGTTGGTGCCCACGGGCTCCGGTATGAAGAAATGCTTGGCATTGGATGCATACACCAGCTTGTCGTCAGCGTCGAGCATCAGAAAGCCCACGCCACCCTCGCCGTGGAGGGCATAGATGGTGTCTGACTGCATATAGGTGTAGTTGCTCTGCTTTACTTCTGCGCCAGGGGCGAGGTCAGTAAACTGGCCCACGTCGCCGCATTGTCCCACCTTCTCACCGTCGCGGTAGTAGCGGTGGTCGCCTTCGTTGATGATAAGGCTGGTGCCGGGCACATAGTCCACGCGGTCCTCCGTGAAGAGCAGCCTGCGGTTCTTGATGGGATATTTGGCGATGACTGATTGGGTGGTGTTGATATCACTCTGGCGGGTGGTGACGTAGTGGTCGCCGTAGCACTCGAGGTATCGCCTGCTGGTGGGCTCAAAGAAACCGTAAGCGGTGAAGAAGTCGGTGAGGTCTTCCTGTGCCACCTCGCACACCTTCCTCACGAATTTCAGTCCTGAGTTGTTGGTGTTGGAGCTATAGGTCTGCATCATATCGTTGCGCAGCGCCTTGAATAGCTCGGGGTAGAACGAAGTGTTGTTCTGCGCCTGATGGTAGTAGAGGTATAGGGTGTAGAACATTCGCAGTGTGCCGTAGTCAGGGCCTCTCCAGTAGAATGGCACCTTGTGGCCAAACTCATACATCGTCCTGGTGAGCGGTCTGCCTGTCGATGCCCTGTGGCCCATGAGCATGCGCACCATATTGGCGAAGAGGTCGTTGCTGCCCTCAGTGGTGCCCTCCAGATTGATGGCGTCCTGCAGCTGGTGGCCAAACTCGTGGGCGGTGCCTCCCTCGTCGTAGTCTGATGTGTAGGGGTTGAGGCATATCTGCGATGCTCCGGTTGACATGTGTATGCCATACTCATTGGCGTGGGCGTATGATCCAGGCGAGTCGTTGTCCACATAGGTGGGGTTGTTGAAGAAGCCTGGGTAGAAGTCATCGCCGCCCGTGAGGAAATAGGGCGCTCCAGCTTTCTCGCCGTTGGCTACATTCTCGCATATGCCGAAGAACTCTTTCTCCCATACTGATATGCTGTCGAGTGTGGCGCTACTTTTGAGTATTCTATTCGGGTATTTCGAGCGGTAGATGGATGTTCTGATATTCATCACCGAGTGCTTGCCTTTCACCACAAATGTGGTGTATGTGGCAGCCTTGAGCATAGCCTTGTAGTCGTCATCAGTGTGGCGTGCAGCGTCGAAGTATCCGTCCAAGGTGCCGCCCTCTATGTGTATCTTGATGTCAGGCCACTCGTTGATGCGGTGAGCCAGGTTTCTCGTCTCGGCAGTGTAGATGATAAAGTAGTAGCAGTCAGCGTCGCCGTCCACCACATTGAGTCCTTTCTTGAGTTTCTGTCCGGTCTTGGCGCTGTTGACCATCTTGTCCACGCCCATGCCGGCTATGTAGAGCGTAGCGCCCTCAGCCACGTCGTCGTCCACAAACACATATATCGGGTCGCCGCTGTTCTTGGCATAGATGCCGGTGGGGTTGCCCATATAGGAGGCGGAGCGTATGTGCAGTTTCTGGTTCCAGAGGTGGGCGTCGCTGTAGGGGTTGTATTCGTGGATGCGGAACTCTTTCTCTCGCGCAGCCCAGCTGTCGTTCTTTATCTTGAGTGACATATCTACTATAAACTCGGGCATGCCGGCTTCAGTCAGCGCCGTGGTCAGCTGTTCGTCGTCCATGGCTTGGTACTCGCTTTTGAGTGTGGTGCATGCTGCGTCCTCAAAGAACTGTTCCCTGAGATTGTTGACGGTCACGGTGGGGTTGTCGGTCATCGGATAGATGTCCTCCAGTCCGCCTACGAGGGTGCCGTAGTCCTTCCATTTTGACTCTTTGTAGTCGTCTAGTGCGAGAGTATAGACATGGAAGGTGGGGTTGCTTGAGAAGAAGTAGTCGGGTGTGGAGGCGGGTATGAGTCGCTTTACCATCACTTGCTTGATGCCGGTGCTGTAGAAGCATCCCTTGTTCAGAGTGGCTACATGGCTGCCCAGCACCAGCGAGTCGAGCTTGCTGTTGTAGGAGAAAGCGTCATCGCCCAGCTTGCCTATGCCGTCGGGAATCACTAGCTTACCTTTGAGGTTGCAGCTGCTAAACGCCCATGCGCCTACTTCTTTGGCGCTCTCGGGTAGCACTATGCGGGTGAGTGCAGGACAGTTTTGCATCCAGCGCTCGGGCACCACATCGTCCTTGGTAGTGTAGCTCTCGTAGTATGCCTGTCCTCCCGACACGATTTTCACGTCGGCGAGGTTGAGCGATGTGATGCGCCCTTCTGCCACCTGCTCGCGCAGATACTTGGCGTCGGTGCTGTTGATGGTGCCCTTCACCGTGAAGTCAGCCTCCTGACTCAGTATCAACGACGACAGCGTGCCCGGTGTCGTTACGTTCACAACATTTTGGCCATTGACAATTGACAATTGGCAACTGACAATTAAAAATAGGAAGAAAAGCTTTTTCATTTTCGAATTTGTATTCGTTTTTGTGTTCGTTAAATTTCCGCTGCAAAAGTAGCAAAAAATCCTCAATGCTCAATGTTCAATGTTCAATAATTTATAGAGTTCTGCCATCTGGTTGGCGATTTGGTTACCCTCAAAGCGTCGCACATAATCGCGACTCAGAGCAATGCGCTGCTCTCTGCCGTCGCTGCCCTTGAGCACACTGCTGATGGCGTTAGCCATGCCACGCTCGTCATCGGGAGACACATACTGGCTGTGGGGACCGCCAGCCTCTTCTAGGCAGGAACCGGTGCATGCCACTACGGGGAGTCCGCAGCGGATAGCCTCAATCACGGGGATACCAAAGCCCTCATAACGCGAGGGATAGACAAACGCCTCTGCCCCGGCATAGAGGGCGGGCAACTGATCGTTGGTTACTTCGTGGCGCAGACTTACCCTATGCTCCAGATGATGTGCCTTCACATAGTCCATTACGCGGTCGGTATATTTCGTGTGGCGTCCCACGGCCACCAGATTTATTTCCTCGGGCAGCCAGTGCAGTGCCTTGATGGCAAGCAAGATGTTCTTGCGTTCTTCTATGGAGCCCACGCTGAGAATATAGCGTTGCGAGGTGTCGGCAGGCTTGTCGGAGACATTAAAGCGCGGTGCGCAGCTCTGATAGACAACGGAAATCTTACTGCTGTCCACCTGGGCATACTCCATGATGTCGCGTTTGGTACACTCGCTGATAGCCACGATATGGTCGGCCTCCTTCATGGTGCGGCGGAATTTCCAGGCATATATGCGACTGTCCAGCCAGTGGTAGTATTCGGGGTGGCGCAGGAAGATAAGGTCGTGAATGGTGACGATGCTCTTGATGCCACTCTTGCGGATGCCGATAGGCAGCTCGCCCGACAGTCCGTGAAACACCTGAATGCCGTCGCGGCGGAGGTCATTCACTATCCCTCTGCTGCGCCATAGTGCCTTGCCCAGCGCTGTGGAGGCATGTTCAGGAAAGTGGAACGTCACATTGTCGCGCTTCACCACTTGGGAGCGCAACTCCTCGCGACCCTCATCGGGAGCATACAGATGCAGCTGCAGAGGGAGCGCAGCCAAGTCATTGACCAGCGTGCGGCCATAGCTCCCCAGCCCTGTGCCGTTGCGCACAATACGTTTGGCGTCAAACCCGATAATGGTATTTTTACAGTTCATGCTCATCAAAACATCGCAAATCAGCTGCGAAATTACAAAAAAATCCTCAATGCTCAACACTCAATGTTCAATATTTTTACTACCTTTGCATTCATAATTCCTAAATATTAAACATCAAATAATTAAGGTGGACTACGACATAAGAGCGATACAGATGCGCATCCTCGGCAATCTGGCGGCTGTCGATAAGGTGTGCCGCGACCACGGCCTATATTATTATATATACGACGGCACTATACTGGGAGCCGTGCGCCACGGAGGCTTTATCCCGTGGGACGATGACCTGGACATTGCTATGCCGCGTGAGGACTATGAACGGTTTGTCGCCCATGCCCACGAGTGGCTGCCTGAGCCTTACGAGTTTGTTTGCCATGAACTGGACTCCGCTTATCCGTTGCCTTTCGGCAAGGTGCAGGATGCGTCCACCACACTAATGGAGCGTCAGCACCTCCCTTATCTGGGCGGAGTGTATATCGACGTCTTCCCCCTTGACGGCGTGCCTGCCAACGCGTTGCTGCGCCGCCTGCATTTGGTGCGCTACGACATACTGAAGAAAGCTGTGTATATGGCTTACCGCGACCCTTATCGTCATGGTAAGGGGGTGTCTAGCTGGCTGCCATTGTTATGTCGCCGCGTTATAGGCCAGCAGCGGCTGCAGCGTGCCACGCGCCGTCTGTTGTGCAAGTATCCCTTTGCTACTAGCAGCCACGTGTGTGTATATGACGACGGCTTTCACGGTGTCATTGACAAGGCGGTAGTGGGGCAGCCTACACCTGTGCAGTTTGAACACCTCGAGGTGATGGGTGTGGAGCACCCTCACGAATACCTTACCCACATGTATGGCGACTACATGACTCTTCCACCGCTTGAGCAGCGCCGCCAGCACCGCTTCCACTATGTTGACCTGAATGTTAGTTACAAGGACGCAAAGCTATAAACCTCAATCCTGAATCCTCAATGTTCAATAGAATATCGCGAGAGCCTTGTCAGTGGTCGCGCCGTCTCGAAAGAGCAAGGATGCTCTTTAGGCGCGGACTGACGTTAAAAGGCTCGAGAGCGAAGCGGCAATGTTCAATATTTTTACTACCTTTGCGTACATAAATTTCAAATCACAACCCTCAATTCTCAATCCTAATGAAACTCGTCTTCTCAGATAACTACCGCCTCCATGCCGATTTCATTCGTCAAATCCCCGAGCTGTTTGAGCGCGGTGAGGGCGAGTTATTATATTCCGAGCGCAACGAGGTGCGCCGCATGGAGCACGAGGGCAAGGTGTTCATCGTAAAGCGCTACAAGCGAGTCAACGCCATCCAGCGGGTGGTATATACCTTCTTCCGCAAGACCAAGGCCGCCCGTGCATACCTCTACGCTCAGAAGTTCAGGCGCAGAGGCATCGATACCCCGCGCGAGATAGCATATATCGAGACCTTTTCCCATGGTCTGTTCACCGTGGGCTATTTCGTGAGCGAGGAATGTCTGTGGCGAGAGGTGGCCATCGACCTGCGCAACCGTGAGGACTACGACCGCGAGCTGGGGCGCGCATTGATACAGCATCTGGTGCTGATGCATAGCCGCGGAGTCCTGCACGGCGACCTTAATCTTACCAATTTCCTTTACCACCGCGATGCCGACGGACACTACCACTTCATGCTCATCGACATCAACCGCTCCCATTTCACCGATGGCATGCCCTCCGATAGCCAGTGCCTACGCAATCTGGTGCGACTCACCCATAGGCGCGACCTCTACGAGTTCCTCATCCGCCAGTACGCCATGCAGCGAGGGTGGCCGGTTGAAGCCACACTCCGTCAGTCGCTACGCCTACTCGATCGTTTTGAGCACAAATGGTAGAAATATGTGCTAAAAATTTGGTTATTCGAAATAATATACATATTTTTGTCCCATTAAACCAATAACCGATAACCAATAACCAATAACCTCTAACCTTTTATTATTATGAAGAAAATGCTTTTCTCAGCCATCGCTCTGATGGTCTCACTGGTGGCCGGCGCACAGGTCACAGAAACACAGTCGGCTACGCTGACTCTCACCGACGGTACCACTACCGTGTATTACGGCACAGACGCCCTCACCAAGGCTTACAATGCAGCTCCCAATGAGGGCGCTACCATCGTTCTCTCATCGGGCACCTTCAGCAGGCCGCAGTGGCGCAAGGCTGTCAGCATCTATGGCGTAGCTTTTGAGGACGATGCTGCCACCGGCACCAAGCGCACCTATATCAACGACGGCTTTGAGTTGCTGCCGCAGGACCTCAAGAGCATGGATAACCTACACTTCGAGGGCATCTGCTTCAATGGCAACTTCACCTTATCCAACAACACCAACAACTCTGATGCGCCCTACGTTGGCCTTGTTATTGCCCGTTGCCGCTTCAACACCTTCGTTGCCAATGCCAATGTGAAGGACCTCACCATACGCCAGTGTATGGTCAACGGCGATATATCTGGCAATACCAGCTTCAAGGGTGAGAATCTGCGCGTTTTCAATTGCTGGATAGCCGGACGTGTGTATAACTTCCCGACCACTGAGACTCTCATGAGTACCGTGCTCGTTGACCACTGCATTACCAACAAGTGGTATGACAGCTATAGCTATGGCTGGGGACAGCCGCAGGGCCCGTATCGCTTTACCAACTGCCTCATCCGCCAGAACGTGGCAGTAGGCGCTCAGATTGAGAACTGCATAATGTTCGCATACAAGGACACCGACACATGGCCCGACAACGTAGTTACCAACTGCTTCTTCGGCAACAGTCTTGCTGTGAGCTCTTTCTTCAAGGATGAGATTGGCAACCTCGACTATAGTGAGACTCGCACCTACGAGCTCATCGACACCTACGCCACTGCCGGCAACGACGGCACCATGCCCGGCGTTCAGGGAGGCCACGGCTGGAACAAAGTCTCCAGCGTACCTCGCATCACCGAGATCAGCGTTGACAGGCAGACCTCTCCCGAGGGCATACTGAAGGTGACTCTGAAGGCTGAGGCACAGCCCGTAGTAATAGACTAAAAGAGTTAGGAATTAGGAATTAGAAATTAGGAGTTTACTCTCGAACTTTTGAACTTAATTCAAGCTCTTATGAACAAGATAAGACAATTAGCTTGGTCGTTGGCGGCAGGTCTGGCAATGAGCACCGCGGCATTGGCGCAGTTGAGCGTCGATAAGTGCGAGTGGTGGCTTGATTATGACTTTGACGGGCGCACGCAGGTGGCCATCACCAACACCTGGCAGCAGGACATTGACGCGTCGGCACTCACGACGGGTGTCCACACGGTGGGTATCCGCGTGGGCGACAGCAATGGACTCTGGGGCCAGCCGGTGATACGCCATTTCCTCGTGCAGCACCTGGTCACGCCTGTCAACAATCAACTGAGCACATACGACTACTGGATTGACAACCAGTATGCCGACCGTCAGACAGCCCCCGTGCCCGCCAGTGGCACCGTGGCGTTAGACCTCGACATGAGCAGCCTGACCGTCGGTGTGCATCAGCTTGCTATCCGGGTCAACGACACGCAGGGGCTCACCTCGCAGCTGGTAACTCGCCAGTTTGCAGTGCAGCGTGTCACTCCGCCCTTCGATAACCAGCTGACCACCTATGACTACTGGATTGACAATCGGTATGCCGACCGTCAGACAGCTCCCGTGCCTGCCAGTGGCGTCATAGCCATGGACCTCGACATGAGCAGCCTGTCGGATGGTGCGCATACCTTATCTATACGTGTCAACGACACGCAGGGGCTCACCTCGCAGCTCGTCACCCGACAGTTCCTGGTGTATAAGTTCGCCCCGCCCGTTGAAAACGCACTTACCACCTACGACTACTGGTTTGACGGCTACTACGACTCACGCCATACCGCCTCTGTGCCCACCGACGGCACCGTGGCTCTCGATCTCGATGTGAGCGCCCTCACTCCCGGTCTCCACACCCTGTCCATCCGGGTCAACGACTCGCAGGGACTTACCTCGCAGCTCGTTACCCGCTCGTTCCTCGTGGTCAATACCGATGAGGTGGCCGACAATGCCGTCGCTACCTTCCGCTATTGGATAGACAACAACTACGACGAGCAGACCATTGTCAGCGCAGCCACCGGCACTGTAGCCGTTGATGTGGACGCCTCGGCACTCACGCCCGGTCTCCACCGCCTATACTATCAGCTGCAGGATGCCCAGGGCCTCTACGGTCCCGTCACCGTGACCTCGTTCACAGTGCCCGACATTAAGGACACCCCGGCACAGACCAAGGAGCCTAAGATAGCTGCCTATGAGTATTGGTTTGACGACCAGCCGCGCCACCGCGTGGATGTAGAGCCCACCGCCACCCTCGTGCTCACCGCACAGGACATCCCCGTGGAGGGAGTGGTGGCCAAGACCGTCACGCCCGACTATACCTTCAAGGCCGACACCAAGCAGGTGTGGGTTCGTCAGGATGTAGTGTTTGGCTTGCAAGTGTTCAGCGATGGCAACGCTCCCACGCCCGCAAAGATTGACACAGTCAAGAGCTGCGGTGTGAAGGTTGATCCCACGTGGACCACGCTCACCAACGAGCAGACCGACGTCATGGGCAACGCGCCCACTGGAGGTGAGATACGAGGCTACGAGTTCTCGTGTCAGCCGCGCGACTCTGTATTCTGGATAGTGGATGGCGCTGAGCTGACCTACGACTTCTATGACGGCGAAGGTCGTCGCCTCGATGTGG
>JAFZUB010000191.1 GCA_017618515.1 Bacteroidaceae bacterium | reverse complement strand
TATAGATAAAGCCGTCTGTATGCTGGTCGATAAAGCGGATACGCTCCTCGGAGGTCTCGGGGGTGATGAGCATGATGATACGAAGGTCGTGCTTGTCGGCAGCAGGCTTGATGGTATTTAGATAATCGTCGAAGGGCAGGTCGGGGATGATGACACCACTGACACCGCTATCTACGCAACTCTGACAAAAAGCCTCTACACCATACTGCATGATGGGATTGAGATAGCCCATCAGTACCAAGGGGATGTGTACCTGCTCCTTGATGGCTTTCAGCTGGGCAAAGAGGGTGCGCAGCGTCATGCCATTCTTTAATGCGGTAGTGGCGGCGTCCTGAATGACGGGACCATCGGCCATGGGGTCGCTAAAGGGGATGCCGACTTCAATCATGTTGATGCCTCGCTCTTGTAGGGTGAGGATAACATCGGCAGTACCATCGAGGGTGGGGGCTCCTGCACAGAAATAGAGGCTGAGGAGCTTTTGGTCTTTATTGTTTGCGAAAAGGCTATTAATCTTGTTCATATGCTTAGTTCTTTAATGAATTCTTTGAGTTTGTTGATGTCTTTGAGGGCTGGCGCCACCTCGAAGCGAGAGTTGAGGTCGATGCCGACGCATTGTTCGATGGGGAATCCGTCGAGCGCACGAAGGGCGCGAAGGCGCTGGGCATCGTTGGGGCCTATACCGCCGCTGAGCAGGAAGGGCGTGTTGCCATGATAGGCGCTAAGGATGCTCCAATCAAACTGGCAGCCCGTGCCACCAGGGAGAGAGGGGGCAGCGACCTTCGCCACAGGGGAACCCGACGGAGAACCGTCGGGAACGGGAGCAGCCTTCGCCATAGGCGAACCCGATGTAAAAGCATCGGGAACGGGAGCTGCATCGGGAACGGGGGCTGCCTTGGTATCGAAGAGGAAGTAGTCGGCAAGGCCGGCATAGGCTTCCGTGGCAGCAAGGTCGCGGGGCGTGGCGATGGAGAAGGCCTTGATGAGGCGGATGTCGGCGGGAGAACCGCCGACCACATGCAAAGCATGGTGAGAATCACCGGCTTGATGCGAAGCATGGTGGGAGGTGAGGGCTGTACGCCCGCTGCATACTGGACAGGAACATGAGTCATGGGGTGCATGCAGGGCTGTGCGCAGGGCGCGCAGGAAGTCGGGACTCTCGTTGCCGTGGAGTTGGATAGCATCGAGGCGATAGCCTGCCACGTGCTGAAGGATGTCGTTGATGGTGGCATCCACAAACACACCTACACGCTTAGCCTTGAGAGGCAGATAGGTGGGTGGCTCTGCTACATAGCGCTTGCTACCCGGCCAGAAGATAAAGCCCATCCAGTCAGCTCCTAAGGCCTCTACGGCACGAATGTTGTCGGCGTCGCGCATGCCACATACTTTGATGATGGGTTTCATAGGGCTAATGGGCTAACTGGGTGATGAAATCGCTGAGCGCTTGTCCTGGGTGGGCCGTCTTCATGAAGGTCTCACCGATAAGGAAGCCACGGAAGCCTGCCTCGCGCAGTGCACGCACGGTGTCGGGATGGCTGATGCCACTCTCGCTGACAAGGAGAGGGTAACCACCCGCTGGAGAACCAGCGGGAACAGAACCAGCGGCAGAGCGGAGGGCTTCGGCTAGGCGGAAGCTGTTTTCTACATCTGTCACAAAGGAGCCGAGGTTGCGATTGTTGATACCATACATATCGGGGCCGAGGGCGGCATAGTCGAGTTCAGCTTCGCTATGCATCTCGAGGAGTACCTCCATGCCCAGTTCGTGGGCGGTGTGAAGCAGTGACTTGCAGGCAGACAGAGTGAGGTCGGCAGCAATCAGCAATACCGCAGAGGCACCGCACAGACGGGCTTGGAAAAGCTGATACTCGTCGATGACGAAGTTCTTGTAGAGGATGGGAATCTTTACACCACTATGGCGTGCCGTGCTGATGAAGGCGTCCTGACCACCGAAGTACTTCTCGTCGGTGAGAATGCTCAGAGCAGCAGCGCCATGCTGCTGGTAGCTGAGGGGGATAATGTCGGGGCGCCCCTCTTCCTTGATCCACCCCTTGGAGGGCGACTTGCGCTTGAACTCGGCAATGATACCGCTGGGCGAAGTGGCCAGGGCCTGCGACATGGAAGCCACACTGAAGTCGAGCAACGGCTCTACACGGCGGTGTATCTCCTGCTCGCTGAGCTGCTGCTTGAAGTGTTCCACCTCTAAGCGCTTGTGGGCTACTATTTCTTGTAGGATATCGCTCATGAGTTTATCATCTACGAATTTAACTCTACGAATTTCTTGAATGTGCGCAAGGCAGCACCGCTATCAATGCTCTGGCGAGCGATGTCGATGCACTCTTCGATGCTCTTCTCTCCCTTCTCCAATACTTGAATGCCGAAGGCTGCGTTGGCCAAAACGATATTCTTCTGGGCAGGCAAAGCACGATTTTCCAATACACTGTCGAATATTTCCTTTGCCTCGGCTTCGGTGGCACCGGCAACCAACTCTTCAGGTTTGGCAACAGCAAAGCCAAGGTCGCTGGGCTTGAAGATACGCTCATAGGAGGAACCCGCTGTAAAAACAGCGGGAACGGTGGCACCAGCGGGAACGGTGGCGGAGCCTATTCCGACGGTTACCTTGAAGTCACCCGTAAGCGAAATCTCGTCGTAACCATCGATAGAGTTGACGATACCGTAGTCGATGCCGAGGCGCTGATATACCTGATGGTAGAGGCGCATCTGGTCGAGATTGGCTACACCAAGGAGCTGACAACTGGGCTGGCTGGGATTGACCAACGGACCGAGCAGATTGAAGATGGTGGGGAAGGGCAGTGCCTTGCGGATGGGACCAACAAACTTCATGGCCTTGGCAAAGAGCTGGGCATGCAGATAAACAATGCCGCACTCGTCCAGACAACGGTTCAGCTGACTGAGGTCGTCGGTAAACTTTACACCATGCTGTGCAATCACATTGCTGGCACCACTAATGGAGGTGGCAGAGTAGTTGCCATGTTTGGCTACCTTATAGCCTGCACCAGCAATGACAAAGCAGGAAGTGGTAGAGATATTAAAGGTGTTCTTGCGGTCGCCACCAGTACCTACCACGTCGATATATCGGTCGCAATCCAGAGGTACAGGAACACCCGTCTCCAGAATGCCATCGCGGAAACCTAATAGTTCGTCAACACTGACGCCACGCATCTGCAGTGCTGTGAGCAGGGCAGTGATCTGCTCGTTGGGATACTCGCTATGGGTGATGCCCACCAGAATGTTTTTCATCTCT
>JAFZUB010000190.1 GCA_017618515.1 Bacteroidaceae bacterium | reverse complement strand
TCAAAGCGCAGCGCCTGTCCTATCAGGGCATCGGCTTGGCTGTAGGCTGTGAGCACACGCACCTCATAGAGGTCAGGGTGCTCAGCCACGACCTGCAGGGTCTGTGTGCCTATGGAGCCTGTGGAGCCGAGGATGGCGAGTCGGTTTTTAGACATAGGTTTATCTGTGGTTCTAATGGTCAATTGAGAGATAACAGTCCGTCTGGCAGGCGTAGCAGCAGGGTGCGGGCGTCGATGTCGAGGGCTTCTACGAGGTCGGGGTGCACGGGTAACACCAATTCCTTTCCTTCGGGCGATTCCACCACTAGCAGTGTGTTGGCGGAGGTGTCATCAACCTCGGTTACAGTGCCGAGCGCTCCTGCATTCACGTCGCTTACTGAAAAGCCGGTAAGCACTTTCCACGACGTAAACTCTCCGCGCTGACTGCCTACAGCAGACTTGGGATAATAGACGTCGGCATTTTGCAGTATCTGCACTGTGTTGACATCGTCGTAACCCTCGAATTTCACTATTGCAGTTTCGTTGCTGCGGATGCGCCAGTCTTCGAGGAAGAAGGGCACGAATAGCCCGTCGATGTCGCACACCAGATATTCGCAGTCATCGCTGGTGAATATGTCATCGGTGAAGCGGAAGGTCAACTCGCCTTTCAGACCATGGGTGCTGCCGAGTCTTCCTATGTAGAATACTTCATCGGGGTGTATCATACTCGTGTTATCTTTGCGCCAAGGGCGTTGAGGCGTACCTCGATGTCCTCGTAGCCGCGGTCGATCTGCTCTACGTTGTCAATACGGCTGGTGCCTTCAGCACTCAGTGCGGCGATGAGCAGGGCGATACCTGCGCGGATATCGGGCGACACCATGCGGCGTCCCCTGAGTTTTATGGTCTTGTCGTGACCCACCACCACAGCGCGGTGAGGGTCGCAGAGGATTATCTGTGCTCCCATCTCTATGAGACGGTCAACGAAGAACAAGCGGCTCTCAAACATCTTCTGGTGAAAGAGCACGGTGCCCTTGGCTTGAGTGGCAACGACTATGAGCACACTCAGCAGGTCGGGAGTCAGGCCGGGCCACGGCGCATCGTCGATAGTCATAAACGAGCCATCGAGGAAGGTCTCAATCTGATAGTGCTCTTGCTTTGGCACGCGTATATAGTCGGGACCATACTCCAGGCTGATTCCCAAACGCTGGAACGATTTGGGAATGATTCCCAGTTCGCTCACGTTGACATCGTGGATGGTGAGTCCGCCGCCCAGCATCACTGACATGCCGATGAAACTGCCTACCTCAATCATGTCGGCATGCACCTTGTGGGTGGTGCCATGCAGCGAGGGAATGCCCTCGATGGTCAGCAGGTTGGAGGAGATGCCGCTAATCTTGGCACCCATATTGCAGAGCATATTGCAGAGCTGCTGCACGTATGGCTCGCAGGCTGCGTTGTAGATGGTGGTGGTGCCTTTGGCCAGCACTGCTGCCATGATGATATTGGCCGTACCAGTCACAGAGGCCTCATCCAGTATCATGTCGGTACCGCGCAGTGCCTCTGCCTTGAGAGTGTAGCGCGAGTTTTCATTGTCGCTGCTGAGGGAGGCGCCCAGTTGCTGCATTCCATAGAGGTGGGTGTCCACACGGCGACGGCCTATCTTGTCGCCTCCAGGCTTGGCCAGCACGGCGGTGCCGAAGCGTGCCAATAGTGGACCAACCAGCATCACACTACCTCTGAGGGTGGCGCATTGCAACATAAACTCTTCGCTGCTTGCATAGTCGGGATTGATGTTGGCGGCCTTGAACACAAAGTCACCCTTGCCCATGCGTGTCACTTCTACGCCCAGATTGCGCAACAGCTCGATGAGATGGAGCACGTCGAGAATCTCGGGTACATTGCTTATGCGCACCTCCTCGCTGGTGAGCAGGGTGGCGCATATAACTTCTAGGGCTTCGTTCTTGGCGCCCTGAGGGGTGATGTCGCCTTGCAGCCTATGGCCGCCTTCTATCAAGAATGATGCCATGGTTTATTTCTTCTTTTTCTTGTTGTTGACGGGTTTGGTAAGAGAGCGTGCCGAGGCGATTATACTCTCCAGTCGCTGCGGGCTGATGGTCATCTCCACTTGGCCGCCGGTCAGTTCGCGCAGGTCAGCCGCCAGCTTGTCGGGTGACAGCACGGTATGGTTCCATGTTGCAAGACTCTTGGCCATCTGTGCCACCACCATGAGCACGGCCTCGTCCCTCTCTTCGCCTTCGGGAATAGAGGGCAGTGCCTTAATCATCTGCTCGAGGGTGTGTCCGTAGTGACGGTAGTCTATTTGCTGCTTGGGGTAGTCGAGATGCGGATGCTCCTCTTCTTCCTTGCTCATCACGGTGATGGGATATGGTGAGTCAACATCGAGCTTGTAGCTTGAGATGAAGGCTAGGTGATCCCACAGCATACGTTCGAAATCGGTGGTGCCTTTCTGCTGAGGGAAGATGCTACCCATCACCTTGATGATGGTCTCAGCGCATTGCTGCCTCTCGTTGCGGTCGGCAATGGTGAGCGCATAGTCCACCATCTTCTGCACATTGCGTCCGTATTCGGGCAGAGTGAGTTTCGGTCTTGTTGTATTGTAATCCATATCTCTATTCTCGGTTCTCTATTACCTTATTTATTTTAGTGGAAGTGCCTGCGATGAAATCCTTAAGATAGAAAGGCTCAAAGTAGGCCACGTCCTCAGTCTTGCCCTGCATCACCGCCTTGTCGGCCAGCGGCAGCATATAGCGTGCGAGTGGGACAATCTCCTCGATGAAATGGGCGTTTTTGTGTTTTATCACGTTCTTGCACTTAGCGGCTCCGTTGCCAAAGAATAGCACATGGCGTTCGGCCAGAACATCTTGGTAGCTGCTTTCGTCGATTATCTTGGCCTCTACCTCGCTATGAGGATTGAGGGCACGGTCGTAAAGGGCGGTATAGACCTCCATCCTGCGGGCGTCAATCATGGGGCAGAGCAAGAAGTCCGAGTCTTTGAACTCGTGGGTTTCCGCACTTTTAAACTCTTCTAAGAGAATTGGCACACACAGCAGCTCGAGAGTCTTCACTCCTATCATCTTGAGATTACGCCCGTAGCAGAGCCCCTTGGCTGTGCTCACTCCGATGCGCAGACCAGTGTAGGAGCCGGGACCGGCACTCACTGCCACAGCGTCGGGTGGCAGACTACGACTGTCGGCAACGCCCAGAACTTCCTCCACCATAGGAGCAAGAGTCCGCGCATGGTTGGGACCGTTGCGGTCTTCCTTGCTGAAGAGACACAGACCGTCGTGACTAAGTGCTACGCTGCAGATGTCGGTGGATGTCTCTATGTGTATGATGGTGGCCATATAGTGTTGCTCCTTATTTATTTTTAACGCGCACGAAGGCCTTGCCGTTCCAGCGGAAGCGAATGGCGTTAGCAGAGGTGTTGGTAGTGAAGGTCAGCGTGGTGTCACCCCGCTCTGTTATCTGCAAATCGGCCTCCGTAAACTCCACAGGCAGTATGCCCTCAGAGAGTTTCTCGTTGTCGCGCACAAACTCTGTTGGCAGCGGCATCTTGATATACTTGTCGGCCTTCACTTCTTGCCAGCGGGAGTTGAAAAACTGCACTTCGCTCATGGGCTGCGGAGTGCGCAGTGTGCGTACCATGCACACAACAGTG
>JAFZUB010000189.1 GCA_017618515.1 Bacteroidaceae bacterium | reverse complement strand
TCTATTTCCCCACCAACCTGTGGCGCAACATCTACTGCTTCCAGTTGGCTGCCAGCGGTGCATGGATAAGCGACGATGGCAACCACACTTTGGTTGCGCAGGTAAGTAATTCGCCCTATGTTAATTACAACAATCTCAACTACGACGCCGGTCTGGTGGCATACAACCTGTATTGGGCCGGCAATATGGGCCACTTCCACACGTTGTGGAGCACCTCGATGGTGGAGTACAAGTGGAACAACTACCTGAACATGACGATGATAGGTAGCAAGCTGGTTTACGACAAGTGGGACCTCTACCTCGACCTGATGCACCATGCACTGTCGATCGACGACTGGGGCAAGAACTTCGGTGTGGTGAGTTGCGCAAACTACTATTTTACAGACCGTTTCAACATATTTGTCAAGGGTATGTACGAGCAGAACAAGTCGAACGTGACCCTCGGCTCGTCGGTATCAATGGACCACCAGCTGGCGGCAGGTCATACGTCGGCACGTTACGGCCTTGGTTTCGAGTGGTTCCCCTCGAAGGAGAAGAATGTGCGCCTGCACATCTATGGCTGCCGCATGACTGACAGCTATACCGACGACCTGAATGTGCACCACTTCAACGCCACGTGGAACTTCAACATTGGTGCCACCTGGACGATGGATTACTATCAGATGTTTAAGAAGTGAGGAGTTAAGGAGTTAAAGAAGTTAAGAAGTTAAAGAATATGGAAGAGAAACACAATAACCGCAATCTGCTGAGCACGATGCTCTCGGTGGTGGACCCGTTTCAGGTGTTCCGTCACCACGAGACCGACCCCAATAAGGCCAACGGCAAGCCTCGCCGCATGAAGTTCACCACCAGCCGAAGCCTTGAGGCTATGGTGTTTTTGGTGATTTTCTTCGCCTTCTTCGGCTTCCTGGCCTACCGCATGACGCTGCCCAACATGCTCAATACCTTCATGCAGACGGCTTATAGCCTGCTGCTCGAGACTGTGTTCTATATCATGGCCATCTGCGTGCTGATGGGTGCTATCTCGAAGCTGCTCACCGAGTTCGGCGTGGTTCGCCTTATGGAGAACATTTTGCGTCCGCTGATGAAACCGCTCTACAATCTGCCTGGCGTGGCTGCACTGGGTGCCGTGATGACCTTCCTGAGCGACAACCCTGCCATCATCTCGCTGGCCAAGGACAACAATTTTGCACGCTATTTCAAGAAATATCAGCTCGTTAGTCTCACTAATTTCGGCACTGCCTTCGGCATGGGCCTGGTGGTCATTGCCTTCATGACCGGCAAGGGCTATGGCAGTGGCGCTTTGGTTGGACTGCTAGGTGCAGTTATCGGTAGTATAATCAGTACCAGACTGATGCAGCGTTTCACGCTGAAGAGTTACCCCGAGATGGACAGCCCCGTCACCGAAGAGGAGGGTACCGAGCAGAACATCTCGTTCAAGAGCGAGGGCAATGCCTTCCAGCGTTTTCTCAATGCCATGCTCGACGGTGGCAAGAGCGGCGTGGGTATCGGCGTGGCTATCATTCCCGGTGTGCTGTGTATCAGTACTATAGTTATGATGCTCACCTTCGGTCCTGCGGGCGAGAATGGCGAGTATCTGGGAAAAGCCTATGAGGGTGTGCCTGTGATTACCTGGTTGGCCGACAAGATTAACTTCGTGTTTTACTGGCTCTTCGGCTTCGAGAGTGGCGCACTGGTGGGCTTCCCCATCACTGCCCTGGGTGCCGTGGGTGCCGCTATCGGTCTTGTTCCCACTTTCGATGCTATGGGCATCATCAATAACAACGCCATCGCCGTATTCACCGCCATGGGTATGTGCTGGAGCGGCTACCTGAGCACGCATACCGCCATGCTCGACAGCCTTGGCTATCGCAAACTTATCGGCAAAGCCATCGGAGCCCACACCATCGGCGGCCTCTGCGCCGGCGTGGCAGCCCACTGGCTGTGGGTGCTACTGGCTCTGATATTCTAAGGCATGAGTCTAAAAGAGCAGTATCGTCAGTTCCGCACCTGGCAGAAAACGCCATCCCAGCACTGGGGAAAGGGCGTGGCAGAACACCGCTGCCCCAACTGCGACCATGAGTTCACCGGCAAATATTGCCCCATTTGTGGACAGCAGGCAGGCGACGGGCGTATCACCTGGCGTTGGGTTGGGAAAAGCATTCTCGACGTATGGGGAATGGACTCCCGCTCTCTCCCTTACACGATATTACAACTACTCCTCCGTCCAGGATACCTAATTGGTGACTACGTTAGCGGGCATCGCCAAGTATGTTACAAGCCCGTCAACATGCTCTTCATCGTGGCCATCTTCTATGTCATCATCGCACAACTGTTGGGTCATAATGTCAGCAGTGCCGAGCTCCCCACCGACAACGAAACCAATAGCTTACTAGCAGTCTTCTCTTGGATTTCCACCCACCCCGCATGGACTGCCATCTCGTTGACCACAATAATGATACTACCCACATACCTCCTATTCCGCTTCGCTCCGCGACATACCCGCCACACACTGCCCGAAAGCATCTTCATCCAGCTATTCATGTGTACGCTCACGCTCATCTGCTCCCTTGCCACTATTCTCCTCGACGGGTTATTCTGGCTCGTCCCGTTTTACTACTACATCACCTATCGACAATTCTTTGGCTACCGTCCTTGGGGCACATTGTGGCGACTTCTGGTAAGTGCATTTGTATGGTTATTCCTGCTGAGTTCTGTCTTCATCACACTCCTGATAATTACCGGCGCCGACCAGCTGGCACTGAACGAAGATAGAATGTTTGTCAATTATGATATTGACAACAATGGTAGCTTGCTGCTCTTGGCTTCCTTTTTGCTTCTAGCCGCACTCCCTCTCACTATAGGCTATCGGATTGGCAAGAAAACAGCACACCCACCAACCACAAATCAGTGACACCTATGCTGCCGCTGCTGTTGGCACTGATATTCTAAACATTATGCCTGATAGATGAACCGAATGTTGCGACATTTTGCACCTTATGTGCTGTTGGCGGCATACTTGCCAATAGCCGCAATGTCGTCGCTGCATGTGCATCACGATACGGTTGACCATTTGGACGACTGCGGTCGGTGCGACGGCCACTACGACGAGCCCCACCATCACCAGTCTGACTGCCAATATTGTACATTCCTCAGCCTGAGTTATCTTGCGCAGGGAGACGATAGTACTGAGATTGTCTTCCTCGCTGACAGGCTGTTGGTTGACCGCCGGCAAGATGCCGGTGTCCAGTGCCACTATGGTGTGGCTCGGCTGAGGGCACCGCCGGCAGCGTAATCTTTTCCCATACATCTAATTTGTTTGTCTAGCCATTCCGGGTATTCCGGAAGTGCTGGATTATTTGTCGTTTAATAATATAATTAATGAAAAGAATAATAATTGCAATCATAACCCTTCTGCCGGTGGCATTGTCGGCGCAGAGCCACGGCGACACCATACGTCTGCGCCAGGTGGTGGTCACAGCCACACAGCATGCCACCACGCGTAGCGAGGCACCTACTGCTGTTGGAGTAATCGACGGTGCTCAGATGGAGACTGTTACCGCCGCGAACCTTGGCGAGGCCTTGAG
>JAFZUB010000188.1 GCA_017618515.1 Bacteroidaceae bacterium | reverse complement strand
GAATGGGCGACCTGCCCTTCTACTATGTGGAGATATGCCCTTACGACTGGTGGTGGGCCAAGCCGCCATTGGCTGCCTGCGCCATGCGCGAGCAACAACTCCTGGCTCAAAGCATGCTGCCCAATATGGGTATGGTGTGCACCAACGACTTGGTAAAAGACTATGAGCACTGGCAAATCCACCCATGCATGAAGCGTGAGGTAGGTGAGCGTCTATGCTTCTGGGCGCTCAGCGAAACCTATGGTATGGAAGGCATCTCCTGCAAGAGCCCCACCTTCCAATCCATGGAGATAAAGGATGGCAAGGCCATCATCACCTTTAACGATGCAGAGGAAGGCTTCAATCGCAACTACAGTGTTGAAGGCTTTGAGATATGCGGTCCCGACAGTGTGTTCTACACCGCTCACGCCGGCCCTAGCGGCAATCGCGTCACGGTGCAGGCCGCCCAAGTGAAAGAACCCGTAGCAGTGCGCTACTGCTACAAGCCTTTCCAGGTTGGCAACCTCAAGAACAACTACGGACTGCCCGTGGTGCCTTTCCGCACCGACCACTTCCCCTTGAAATAGTCGCAAAATAACTAACAAACAATAAATCATCATGAAAAAATTTCTATTCTTTCTATTGACCGCCTTGATATTATGCGGTCAATGGTCGACGGTTAGCGCCCGCTACAATCTCGGCCAACGCAAAGCTTACAATGAGATTAAGGTAGGCGATACCATCGCCATTCAAGGTATCTCCGACAATGCCAACAACGGCTATCGCTTCATTGCCGGTGCACAGTTGCAGACAGCGTTTACCGAAGATTGTGTATTCGCAGTAGAAGAAGGTCCTGCTGACATCCGTACTGGCGAACCCACCTATTTCCTGCGTAACATCGTGGCTGACAGGTATTTTGGCAAAAATGGCTTGCGCGGCACAGGCCCCACTGGGTGGAACGACACCCGATTGGTCAGCACCCCTGATAGTGCCTACAACTTTATGCTCGCATGCGCTGCTGACTCCACTCAGGAATGGAACGGGCAGCACAATTTTGACGAGAACTCCACCGTATTCATCTACTCCTACAACAATGGCAGTGAGGACAAATATGTCAACATGTGCAACTGGGGATGGTACGAAGCATATAAGATATATATGTGGGGCTATACCGACACCAGCCCGTGGGATGTCTATAGCGTCATGTATGAGAAAGACCTCCGCGGCGAGCTCGCCGACTTGGTGGACTACTACAGCAGCCTCAACCTCGAGTTCCCCGCCGGCAGCGACCCGGGCTTCTACCCCACCGAGATAGCCGAGGCCTTCATCACTGCCATGGATGAGGCCACTGCAGCCTCCATCACCGACCACACCGACGCCGAGTATCAGCAGTACATCGACAACCTCAAAGCTGCTAAAGCCGCCGTCGAAGCTAGCTACATCGACATCACCGACGGCTACTACTTCATCGTCTGCGCATACACCGAGTTCCTCAACAAGCAAAAGGTCGAGAAGGGCGCATACGTCAACAACGCATCCTCCTACATCCAGTGGGCGGATTTCGACCCCACCAACCCCGACTATGTCTTCAAGATAGAGAAGCTGTCCAGCGGTAACTACAGTGTGCAGAGCTTTAGCAACGACACTTACTGGAACGCCTCCGCCACCGACTCCAACTCACAGGGCATCGCCACCAGCGCAACCCTCACCAATGAGCAAATATTCAGCAATATCGGCGCAGGACAGTGGCAAATCTGGAACACCTTCTCCAAGAAGCACTACCACCCCGAGAGCAACGGCGCAGGTAGTGGCAAGACTGGCAAATTCGTTACTTGGAACAGTTCAGGCATCGGCTCAGCCTCCACATGGTATATCCGCTGCGCATCCGACGCTCTCATCGACAGCCTGACTGCCGTTCGCGCCCAGAACAGGCTGACCGAACAGCTCAGCAAGGCATACGGCGAGGCCTTCGACACCTACAACAAGCTCTTCGTCTATAAGCCCGACACTGACCATCCGCTCATCACCCATGTCACCGACGGTGACCCTGATGACTGCCAGCTGTCGTCCAACGCCTCTGACTCCTCCGAGGGAGCGCACCTCAGCTACCTCGTCGATGACAACGCTGAGACCTTCTGGCACTCCAGCTACCACGACTCATCCGACCCCAAGCCGCTCACCTATCACTATCTGCAGGCCGACATATCCAACAACCCGCTCTCCGAGTTCCAGATCTACTTCATGCGACGCTCCGGAAGCTACGGACAGAGCGACCGACCCGTGGAGGTCAACGTCTATGCCACCGCCGACACCACAGGACAGTGGAACCACACTGACCAGTGGACACTCGTGCAGCACTTCGCCTCACTGCCCCACGAGGAGAGCGTCACAGAGTACTACACCCCCGCCCTGCAGACCGCAGAGCCCGTCAGCTATATACGCTTCGAGGTGGTGAAGAACAACTCTTCCTCGCGCCAGCACAACGGCTACCCCTACTTCAACCTCGCCGAGTTCAACATCTATGCCACCACCCTCGACGAAGAGACCTCGCAGTATCTATACTCAGATGAGATAAAGGCAGCCGCCGATGCCCTCAAGGCCATCATGGATCCTGCCCTCGAGAAGATAAGCTCCAACACCGCTACTCAGGAGGACATCGACCAGATAAAGCAGGCCACCAAGGCTGTCAACGAGCTCTACGCCGATACCACCACACTGCGCTCACTCATCGCCGCAGCTGAGCGCAACCTCCAGGGAGCCGTCGTTGGCGACGCCATAGGCCAGATAAACTCCGACGAGGCTGTCAGCGCCCTCACCAATGCCATCAACGAGGCCAAGGCTTTTGACACCAGCGGCAAGATTGACAAGGCAGCCCTCGATGCCGTCTGCAACTCCCTCAAGCAGGCACGCACCGATTTCCTCAACAGCATCAACATGCCAGACCCCGACAAGTGGTACTACATCGCCAGCCTCGACACCGCACGCAACGACTATGAAGACCTGTACACTAACGGCGGTCTGATGTACGTGGCCGACTATGGCCGTGACAAAGGCGTGGTATGGGCACTCAACGAGGGCGAAGCCTTCGACTACAATCCCTTCGCCATGTGGCACTTCATTCCTGTGGAGGACGAAAACTACACTCTCACCTATTATGTACAGAACCTCGGCTCCGGTCTATACATCGGCGACTATCCCACCTACTCGCAGCCCGTGCTCACCACCGACGAGCCTGTGCTCTATCAGTTCAACTACACCGGAGGAGAGCTGGGTCTTATAGCCCGCAAGGGTGAGAACCCGGGCTACTCACTCCACGCAGCCAATAAGGACAACGCCATCGTAGGCTGGAGCGCAGGAGCAGGCACAGCCTCGTCGTGGGCGTTCAACGAGGTGGATGTCAACGTTATCGACGCCATCACTATCACCGCCAAGACCAACAACATAGACGTCTTCGCAGTACCCTATGACTTCGCCGACCTCTCGCTCTACAACGGAGAGGATGTCCACACCTATGCCATCAAGAAGATGACCCTCGACCCCGAGACCGACATCACCACCATTGAGTTCTACGAGAAAGAAGCCTTCGCAGCAGGTGAGCCCTGCGTGCTCGTCATCGGCGACCCCACCATTGAGGAAGGCGAAGAGATGACACTCGTGATGGCCACGCCTACCGAGATAGCTACAAAGCCAGCGCCCGCCAACGGTATAGTAGGACTCTGGACCACCGATCCCGTGCCAGCCAACACCGCATGGTTCACCGGCAAGGAGATAACCCTCAGCAATGAGCCCGTACATATCACCGCCCATACCGGATACATCGACGCCACACTCTACACCGGCGAGGTGACAGGCGTGGAGACAGCCCTCACCCTTGAGGTGGCAGGCCTCAACTGGCCTGAGACCGGCGACAAGCCAGCCGATGTCAATGGCGACGGCAAGGTAAACACCGCCGACGTGGTAGCCGTATACACCTTCATCGAGAAGGGCACAGAGAGTGGCTTCACAAGAGAGGCATCCGACGTTAACCGCGACGGAAGCGTCAACACCGCTGATGTGGTGGCCATCTACACCGCCATCATCGGAGGCGAGTCATCTGGCAGTCCACGCTGGATACAACGCATCCTCGCAAACCAATAACCAAATCAAAAAAGGAGAGAAGTTTGAGGCTTCTCTCCTTTTCTTTTTCTCCTTCCCTTTTTTATTTCTTTCCGTATAAAATGGGGTTGGTGTCCGTGTCGTTGTACATCTTCATCTGTTTATAGACCTTCATGTACTTGCGCCCTGCGGCGATGTCAGCAAGCAGCTGGTCGATGGCCGACGACAAGTCGCGCTGCTGCTCCAGCAGTACGGCAAGCTTGGCTGAGCACTTGTCGCGATGCTCCGTGGTGGCGTCGGGACGCTCCACCTCTTGGCGCATGTGATAAATCTTAAGGGCGAGGATACTCAGACGGTCGATGGCCCATGCCGGCGACTCGGTGTTTATGGTGGCGTCGGGGGCGGGCGTCACCTCACGGTAGAGGGTGAGGAAATAGCTGTCGATGCGCTCCACCAAGTCGGTGCGGTCCTGGTTGCTCTTGTCAATGCGGCGCTTGAGCACCAACGCAGCTGCAGGGTCGATGGCAGGGTCACGGATGATGTCCTCAAAATGCCACTGCACTGTGTCTATCCAGCACTTGAGGTAGAGGTCATGCTCTATCTGCCCCTGCGGATAGGGGTTGCAGATGGGCGTGTCAACATTATCGGTAACGTGGTAGTCACGGATGGCCGCCTCAAAGATGGGTTGGCATAGATGGGTGAATGTCATAACGATTTGTTTAATTTTGCTACAAAGATAAAAAGAAATATCCTAATTCCTAGCTTTTCGGTGTTTTTTTTTCATTTTCTCTAACCTCTAACCTCAAACCACTAACCTTTTTTTGTAACTTTGCTGTATGAAAGTGCTGATTGACGACCATATTCCCTATATCAAGGAAGCCGCAGAGTGGCTATTCGACGAAGTGACCTATTTGCCAGGTGCTGCGTTTAAGGATAGCTGCGAGGTCAAGGATGCTGATGCCCTGATAATCAGGACTCGCACCCGCTGCAACGAGGCACTGCTGGGCAATAGCAACGTGCGGTTTGTGGCAACCGCCACCATCGGCTACGACCACATCGACACGGCCTTCATGCAGCGTGCCCAAATAGCGTGGACTAACTGCCCGGGCTGCAACGCCACATCTGTGGCTCAGTATGTGCGTAACTCTATCCTATGCTTAGGCTGCAGGGGCAAGGTCGGCATCGTGGGGTATGGCCATGTGGGCAAAGCAGTGAAGAAAGCCCTGGAAGCCATCGGCTGCGAGGTGCTCATCAATGACCCGCCACTAGCAGCTTTTGGGCTCTGCGACTCTTCCGTTCCGCTCTCTTCCCTTGCCGAGCAGTGCGACATCATCTCTTTCCATACTCCGCTGACAAAGGAGGGCGAGTATCCCACCTTCCATCTGGCTGACGAGAGTTTCTTACGCAGCCTGAAGAGGATACCCGTCATCATAAACACTGCGCGGGGCGGAGTGGTGGACGAACATGCCCTGCTCCGTGCCTACGACACGGGACTGGTGAGTGACATGATTATCGACACGTGGGAAGGCGAACCACACATTAACGCCGAGCTGCTGCAGAAAGCCTTCATCGCCACTTCACACATCGCCGGCTATTCTGCCGACGGCAAGAGCAATGCCGCGCGTATGGCACTCCGGGCCGTATGTCACCACTTCGGCATAACCATTAGCGATGAAGAGAGATTTCTTGCCCTCACAGCACCGCCGCCGCTACCAGAACACATACAGCTCACCGGCGACCCCGTCAAAGAT
>JAFZUB010000187.1 GCA_017618515.1 Bacteroidaceae bacterium | reverse complement strand
TTTAAAGCTGTTCTTGCAGAAATTAATGCTGTTCTTACCAGACATCATCGCGGCCTCCGAGCCGCGACCTCCCCTTGAACCCTTTGAACTTCTTGAACTTCTTGAACTCTCTTTTTTAGAGGGGGCTTTTTTTTTAGAGGGGGCAAAAATGGCTGGCGAAGCAATTTTGCGTATTAAAGGAGAGAAGGATTATTATCAATACGATTTTGAAAAACACGACAGTATAGCAAAGCAGATAATTGAATTGACTGAAAGGGAAAAGGCAATTCTAACCCTCGCTGCACAGGGTAATAAGGAATGGGAAATTGCGAAAGAGCTTAATAGGTCGCATGACTCAATAAAAACGAGCAAACGAATCCTCTTCCGCAAACTGGGTGTGCACAAGATGTCTGAGGCCATAACGTATAGCCTCAATAATAACCTGCTGTTGTAAGGTAGTGCGGTTTACTAAAGAGGGGGGGTGGTCTTTTAGTCTATTGTGTCATCGGACGGGCTTCCTCCATGAGTGCGAAGAGCTCGTCGGCTGTCTCGGCACGGAGCATGGCGATGCGATGCTCGCGGAAATTGGGAATGCCCTTGAAGAGTGGACTGTTAGCGATGTGGCGGCGTGAGTGGAGGATGCCGCAACGCTCACCTTCGCGCAAATCGTCGACATATTTCTTTTGTGCAGAGACATGACTGATGCTGGTCAGCACCTGCTGCTTGAGGACGTCGAGTTTCCAGTCGGGGGACATGGGGGGATAGGGACTGTCGATGATGCCCGCAGTGTCGATGGGGGTGTCGGGATGCAGGGCATCGTGTATCTCTTTGAATATCCAGGGACGGCCGAAGGTGGCGCGCCCCACCATGATGGCATCCACGCCGTAGCGGTCGAAGGCCTGCACGGCATCGTCGGCGCTGCAGATGTCGCCGTTGCCGATGATGGGAATATGGATGCGCGGATTGCGCTTCACCTGCGCGATGGGCTCCCAGTTGGCTTGGCCTGTGTACATCTGCGAACGGGTGCGGCCGTGGATGGTGAGGGCTTGTATGCCCTGGTCCTGCAGCTGCTCGGCGAGGTCTTGTATTATGATATGGTTGTGGTCCCAGCCGAGGCGTGTCTTGGCGGTGACGGGGATATCGACGGCATCGACCACGCGCCGCGTTATCTCAAGCATGAGCGGCACATTCTGCAACATTCCCGCGCCAGCGCCCTTGGAAGCGACGCGCTTTACGGGGCACCCAAAGTTAAGGTCGAGGATGTCGGGGTGCGCCATATCGACCACCATACGGGCTGCCTCAGCCATGGCGTCGGGATACTTGCCGTATATCTGTATGGCCACGGGGCGCTCCTCAGGGCACACCTGCAGCTTCTGTATCGTGCGATTGACATTGCGCACCAGCGCATCGCTGGACACGAACTCCGTATAGACCATGGCTGCGCTCATCTGCCTGCAGAGCAGACGGAAACCAATGTCGGTGACATCCTCCATGGGGGCGAGGAGCACCGGCCGCGGGCCGAGGTCAAGAGCGCCGATTTTCACTTCATGCTGTTTATCCATTCCAGCGCCTGCTCATCGCCGAGCTCATAGGCTCGCTGCAGGTTCTGGCGCGCTTCTGCCTTGCGACCCAGCTCACCGAGCGATATGCCGATAAGCTTGTAGGAGTCGGGGTCGTTGGGGTCGAGCTTCTGCGCCTGGGTGGCTGTGTAGATGGCTTCCTCGAAATGGCCGGTGCGTGTCTCTATCAGTGCCTTCTCTATCTGATAGACATATTCCTGCGGCTTGAGGGAGATGGCCTTCTCAATGTCGTTGAGAGCCTGCGGATAGAGGCGCGCTTTCAGCTCTGCCTGCTCCTTATTGTAGAAGAAGACATCGCTCAGTGTCTTGGTGCCTACCAGCGACTCATACTCCTGATAGCCGAGCGAGGCCTCCTTGTAGAAGCCGTAGCGGTTGCACTCGTTGGCGTAGTAGAGCAGATAGGGCGCGGCGTCGGGGCGCAGCGGTCGCTTGAAACGCATCACGGCACTGTCGAGCAGGGCTATCACCTCCGTGGAGTCGCCGCCTGCCATCTCCAGTGCCCTCGACTGACAGAAGAGATTCTCGGAGGAGCGGAAGCGCGTGCGGTTGATCTCGGCGTAGGTGTCCACTGCCTCGCTGTAGCGCTTCAGGGCATAGAGGCATTTGCCTTTCTGCATGAGGAAGAGGGGGGTGGGGTTGAGGCTGTACGCCTGCTCTATCTCGCTGAGGGCGCGGTTGAGGTCCCAGTCCTTGTATTGATTGTATGCCTTGCTCTGGTTTATGCTGTATATAATATTGCTCATGGCGCTGTGGATGTCAGCCTTCTCGCTGCACATCTCGAGTGCCTTGTTGAAGTCGGCCTCGGCGTAGGCATATTGCTTGGTGGCGGCGTAGTACTGCGCACGCTCTGTGTAGCCAAAGAAATTCTCGGGAAATTTCTCGATGAAATCGCCCAAATTGGTGAGGTAGGAGAGGGTGTCCTCGGTGTTCTTGGTGAGCAGGTAGAGGTAGCTGCTGGCCTGCTCTTGCACGGCGGGCAGCTGTTTTGGGATGAATATGTTTTGCAGTGCAGGGTCGGCGGCCGACATGGTGTTGACGGTCAGTGCCTCGTTAAACTCTATGCCGATGGCGTAGGTCTTGTCGGCCTGGTTGTCTGCACCGCGCTGTATCACGCCCACCACCTCGCCCTTGGCGTTGAGCAACGGGCAGCCCGTGAGGGCGTCGTTGGAGGGACGGAAGATGGTGTAATAGGTGAGTCCGCTCTGCTCGGGCGCCTCGCCGATGGTTACGTCTATCGTCTGGGTCTTGCCCTTGCCCGTGGGTTGCAGTATATACGCCTTGCTGCCCACGTCAAGCTTGGTGGTGGCTACAGGCAGCGGTGCCATGGTAGCCTTGTCAACGGTGAAGCGCACCACGTCGTAGAGGTCGCTGGCACCAGTGATGCGGTGGGCGAGGGTGGTCTTGCCCTTGGCGTCGCTGACGGTGGCCTTGACGGCTTGCTTGAAGATAGTGTAGGGACTGACTATCTCTACCTCTCCCTGATTGGCGGGTGAGGGGATGGCGAAGCCTGTGGTCTCGCCTATCTTTGTGCCGTCAGCCTTGGTGGTGGCTATCTTCACCAACGAGAGTCCTGCCTTCTTGTTGGGCTGGGCACAAACATTGACAATTGACAATTGGCAATTGACCATTAACAATATCAAAAATAAAACTTTTCTCATTTCCTTTTATCTTCTTCTTTCAATAAGTTTCTCGCATTGGATATTGCAGCCTCGCTCACGCTGGAGCCCGACAGCATCTTGGCTATCTCCTCTACGCGCTGGTTGGTATCGAGCATCTCCATGTGGGTGGTAGCGCTATGGGCGCTGTCCTCTTTATAGATGCGGTAGTGGTGGTCACCGCGTGCGGCTATCTGCGGGTTGTGGGTGATGCTTATCACCTGGGCGTGACTCTCGCGGGCGCACTGTTGCATCACGGTGGCCATCTCGTTGGCTATACGCCCCGACACTCCGGTGTCTATCTCGTCAAAGATGATGGTGGGCAGTTGCTTGTGGGTGGAGAGCATGGCCTTGAGGGTGAGCATCACTCGCGCTATCTCGCCGCCTGACGCAATCTTCTCCAGACTGCGCGGAGGCATGCTCTTGTTGGCGCTGAAGAGGAAGCGCACTTTCTCCTGACCGTTGGCGCCCAGTTCGTCGAGGGCTGTGAGTTCTACTACAAAGTCCACATAGGGCATACCCAGCGGCTGCAGGCGTGTGGTAAGCTCCCGCTCTACCTTGGTGGCAGCCTCACGGCGTGCGGCGCTGAGCTTGTCGGCTGTGGAGAGCGCTTTCTTGCGGAGGGCCTCACACTGCTTGCGCTTCTCGGCAACTACTTCTTCGTGGTTGACGATATTGTTGAGCTGCTGCTCCAGCTGCGCCTGCATCTCAAGCAGCTCCGCAATGTTTGCCTTGTGGTATTTCTTCTGCAGGCTGTAGATGGTGTCGAGGCGCTCGCTCACTGTCTCCAGTCGCTGCGGGTCGTAGCTGATATCGTTGGCGGTGAGCGTCTGCTCTATGTCGTCGAGTTCAATGGCGCAGCTGTCGAGGCGCTCGATAATCTCTGCTGCGGCAGGCAATAGCGCAGCTATCTTCTCCAGCCCGCGACTGGCGCTGTGTATATTGTCGGTGGTGTTGCCCAGCGCCTGCTGTGCGTCAAACACGGCTTGCTTGATGCTCTCCGCGTTCTCCAGTATCAGTTGCTCTTGCTCCAGCTCTTCCTGTTCGCCGTCGGTGAGGGCTGCGCTCGCAAGCTCGTGGTGCTGAAACTCGAGATAGTCCAGCCGCTCACGGTTTTGCTCTATGTCGCGCTCCAGCTGCTGCAACTTGTGCTGTGTCGACTGGTAGTTAGCATACTCTGCGCGGTAGGCTGCCAGCGTGTCGTCGTCGCCAGCCACCGAGTCGAGCACGTTCATTTGGAAGTCGGTGTTATTGAGCAACAGGTTCTGGTGCTGAGAGTGGATGTCTATCAGTGTGTTGCCCAGTTCCTTGAGTTGGGCGAGCGAGACGGGTGTGTCGTTGATGAAGGCTCGGCTCTTGCCTGTGTCGGTCAGCTCGCGGCGTATGATGCACTCGCCATCATCAAAGTCGAGGTCATTCTCTTCGAAGAATGTTGCCGCTTTGTCGTCCAGCTGACTGAAGGTGGCCTCTACCACGCAGCGCTTGGCTCCGGGAGTGATGGCAGTAGTGTCGGCTCTGTTGCCCAGCAGTATGCCGAGGGCACCAAGCATGATGCTCTTGCCGGCACCTGTCTCACCGGTAATAACAGAAAACCCCGACTGAAAATCAATATGCAGATCTTCTATCAGGGCGTAGTTCTGTATGTTCAGGCTCGAGAGCATCTTATTATTTCATTATCTGCTTCCAGTAGGCTGACTGCGAGGCGTTGAGCTTCACAAGCAGGTCGTAGATGGGCTGCTTGTTGCTCTCGGTGCCTTGTCCGCGGTAGATGCCTACCAGCTCGTCGCGCTTGTATTCCGTAAACAGCTGCGGCCAGAAGCTTAGCGGCTTATTCTCGCGAGCCTCCTTGAGCAGAGTGATAGACTCTGTGATGGCGTTGCGGGCCACATCAGGATTCTCCACCATATTGTCGAGTCCCTCGCGGTGGTATTTGTATTGCAGCTGGCGGAACGGCGCAAATTTCTCCTCCAGATAGTCGTTGATCATAGCGAAACGGTTGCTGGAGTCGTCAAACGATTTCCAACCTTTCACATTGAAGTTCTGCGAGTTGTTGACCACAGACATAGCTTTGTCGAGTATCTCTGTGCCGCCCAGCGGTGCCATCGTGTCAAGGTCGAGACCGATGATAAAATAGGCGTAAAACGCCAGCAGTGCGGTCAGAGAGTTCTGTACATTCTCGTCATTGAAGTCCAGTTGGTCAAACTCGTGATAGTTAAAAGAGAAATCCTTGTCTTTGCGGCTGAATGTCACCGTGTTGTAGGTGGAGCCGTACACTGGGCGCTGCACACTGATAAATCCCTCGCCCGAGGTGAGACCTGTGTCGCTGTTGTACTTGTTGAGCACAATGGTGAAGCCACACTTGATGCGCTCATTGTTGTTGAACTGCATATTGGTCCAGTGGCGCTCGTTGAGAAAAGAGGTGATGGCTTCCTTCAGGTTGTCAAACACAGCCTTGTTTGTTCCGTCGATGCGCGAGGTGTTGACTTCAACGGTGGCGTTGAGTTCCTGCGCTGCCATATTGACGGGCGCCAGTAGCGCCAATAGCGCAGCTGCTATCTTGAGAATGTTTCGCATTGAGAAATGAATAACGCTTTAGTCTTACTGCCACAGACTCTGCAGCTTGTCCACAATGTCTGCTGCCACTTCAGTCTTAGACTTGAGCGGGAATGTCTTTGTCTCTCCGTCGCGGCTGATGATGGTCACCTTGTTGGTGTCGTAGTTGAAGCCTGCGCCCTTGTCGCGCAGCGAGTTGAGGACGATAAAGTCGAGGTTCTTCTTCTCCAGCTTATGCTGGGCATTGGTCTGCTCTTCGTCTGTTTCCAGTGCAAAGCCCACGAGCTTTTGCTTGGCGCTCTTCATCTGGCCTAGCGCTGCGGCGATGTCGTGCGTCGGTTTGAGCACCAGCGTCTGCTCGCCTTTCTCTCGCTTAATCTTAGAGTCGGCCTTGCTGTCGGGCGTGAAGTCGGCCACCGCTGCGCTCAGTATTGCAGCGTCGCAGGCCGCGAATCGCTCTGTTGCGCAGGCGTACATCTCCTCTGCGCTCTCCACTCGTGTGACATTGATAAGCGGGTGACAGATGTCAAGGTGGGTAGGACCGCTGACGAGCTCCACTCTGGCGCCGCGCTCAGCACACTCGCGGGCGATGGCATAACCCATCTTGCCGCTGGAGTAGTTGCCGATGAAGCGCACAGGGTCTATCTTCTCGTAGGTGGGGCCTGCGGTAATCATCACTGTCTTGCCTTGCAGGGCACCGCCCTTGCTGAAGTGCTGAGAGAGGATTTCGAAGATGCGCTCAGGCTCTTCCATGCGTCCCTTGCCCACTAGCTTGCTTGCCAGCTCGCCTTCGCCGGGCTCGATGATGATATTGCCGTAGGAGCGGAGCGTCTGTAGATTCTTCTGCGTAGAGGGATGGGCAAACATATCCAGATCCATGGCCGGAGCCACAAACACTGGGGCTTTCATCGACAGATAAGTAGTCACCAGCATATTGTCGGCAATGCCGTTGGCCATCTTGCCTATCGTGCTGGCTGTGGCAGGAGCCACTACCATAGCGTCAGCCCACAGACCGAGGTCCACATGGCTGTGCCAACTGCCGTCGCGCTGTGCGAAGAACTCGCTCACCACAGGCTTGGAGGTCAGCGCCGACAGGGTGACGGGCGTGATAAACTCCTTACCCGCAGGGGTGATGACTACCTGCACCTCGGCACCTGCCTTTATCAGCAGGCGTATCAGTGTGCATGCCTTGTAGGCAGCTATGCTACCAGTGATGCCTAAAACGATATGCTTTCCCTTCATGTCGATTGCTGTTATTCTAAATCTTGGAAGAATTGTTTTTCGCCATGTTGCTAGAACTCATCTTGAGCTGCATCAGCACTTTCTTGGTGCTTTCTGCAAAGTCGCCCTGCATGATCCAACCGAAATAACCGAGGTCCTTCTGCAGCACGTCCATCACGCGCTGGCCCTTATACTTGCCGAAGTTGAAGACTATCTCGTTTTGGTCGTCATACACCAGTCGCCCTGCCAAATCGGCATTGCGGTTGTTGCGCGAGAACTCTGCCAGCCACCCTACGTCGTTCTTCAACTCGTCGCCGTAGTGGTCGAGCTGTGCCTGCAGCACCTCGTAGGTTGCCTGTGTGTCGTTGGCAGCAGCATGAGCGCCCTCCAAATCCTTGTGGCAATAGAATTTATAGGCAGCCACCAGAGTGCGCTGCTCCATTTTGTGGAAGATGGTCTGCACGTCCACAAATCGGGCGTTGCTGAGGTCAAACACCACGTTGGCTCTTATCATCTCCTCTGCCAGCAGCGGCAGGTCGAAGTGGTTGGAGTTGTAGCCTGCGAAGTCGCAGCCTTTGAAGGTGTTGGCCAGTGTCTGGGCTACATCCTTAAATGAGGGGCAGTCCTTGACATCTTCATCAAAGATGCCGTGCACCTTTGATGCCTCTTCAGGAATGGGTATGCCAGGATTGATGCGCAGTGTCTTCGACTCCTCGTTGCCATTAGGTTCCACGCGGATATACGAAATCTCCACGATACGGTCCTGAGTGATGCTGACGCCCGTGGTCTCAAGGTCAAAGATGACCAGCGGCTTGGTGAGATTTAGTTTCATCAGTTGGTGATAAGCAGCGGCATGAGCAGCATAAGGATGTTAAACTTCTCCTCCTGCGTTGACGGTAGGATTAAGCCAGCGCGGCTGGGGTCAGACAACTGGATTATTACCTCCTCAGTGCTGAGACGGCCCAGCAGATCCATCAGGAAGTTGCCCTGGAAGCCAATCTTGATGGGCATGCCCTCATACTGGCAGAGCAAGTGCTCTTCGGCCGACTGGGCGTAGTTGTTGTTCTCTGCCGTCAGCGTCAGCTTGTCGGCCTCAAACTGCATCTTCACCAGGCAGGTGGCGTGGTCGGCGCCAACCATCACGCGTCTCAGCGCACCAATCAGTGCCTCGCGCTCCAGAGTGGCGATGCGGTCGTTGTTTTGCGGAATAACCTTCTTGTAGTTGGGATAGGCCTCTGTGATAAGGCGGCAGTGCATCACATAGTCGCCCATGTCAAAGGTGGCGTTGCCCTCGGCGTAGGTGCTGATCTTAATGTCCTGCACGGCTTTGTCCACAACGGCACGGATGATATTCACCGGCTTCTGCGGAAGGATGAAGCTCGTGGTCACATTGTTGGTATCGCAATTGATAAGCGAACGCACCAACTTGCGGCCATCGCTGGCTACGATAGCAAACTCGCCCGGAGCGATGTCGAAAAAGATACCCTGCATGGCAATGCGCGCATCATCGCTGGCAGTAGCCACTACGGCATTTGCCAAGCCCTGGCTCAGTGCGTCGGATGCCACGGGGAATGAGCTGGTCTCGTTTTCCTGCTCCTTGAGCAAGGGGAACTCGTCAGCACTCTCTCCCTGGAAGACCATGTGGCCATTCAGATACTTCAACTCAATCTGCAATGACGAAGTGTTGATGTCGAGGGTGATAGGCTGCTCGGGTATCACCTTCAGGATGTCGAGAATACGCTTCGCGTTTATGGCGAAGCTGCTGTCGCCGCCCGACTCCACGAGCTGCAGACTGCTGGTTAGGGTGATCTCCTTGTCGGTGGCGCGCATATTGAGGGTGGAGTCCTTAATCTCAAACAGCACGCACGAAAGGATTGGAACTGTGTTCTTTGCAAGGATAACCTTGTCCAAGTTTTGCAGATGGCTGTAAAGCTCTGCGCTGTTAACAATATATCTCATAGTTTAATGATTTATTTCTGCTACAAAGGTACGAATTTTTTTCTCGAAAAAAGCAAAATAATGCCAGATTTTTTTTATTTTCAAAAAAACATTGCGCAGATACGCCAAGTAAGACAAAAAATTACTATCTTCGCATCACAATCAAAAACTATCTTATCATGCAAATAGAAATAGAAGGAACAATTACCAAAGTGCTTGAGTTGCGCGAGGGCCAGAGTGCCCGTACGGGCAATGCCTGGCAGCGCCAGGACTATGTTATAGAGACACCGGGTCAGTATCCGCGCCGCTGCCTGTTTACCGTGGCTGATGGCAACATCGCTATGTTCAACCTGCAGGAGGGCAAACGTGTGCGCGTGACATTATCTATTGATGCCCATGAGTATCAGGATCGCTGGTTCAATGACTTCCGTGCTGTGGCTGTGGCTGACGCCACTGCTCCGGCTCAGCAGGCTGCTCCAGCTGCCGCTCCTATCGGTGCTCCGCTGCCTCCACCTGCCGCTCCCGAAGGCGGCAATCCCGACCAAGCTCTACCTTGGGAACAATAAGAGTGAAAAGTTAAAAGAGAAAAGTGAAGAGTTGAAGAATTGAAAAGTAAGATTTATGCCAACAATACAAGGAAAAATAGTTAAGGCTTTCGAGCCCCGCTCCGGTCAGAATGATCGTGGCAAATGGATGGCGCAGGATTTCCTGCTTGAGTCATACGACCAGCCCTATCCCCGCAAGTGCGTCTTCTCTGTGTGGGGTGAGGACCGCCTCATTCAGTTTAACATCAAGGAGGGCGATGACGTCGCTGTAGATATTGACCTCGACGCACGTGAGCGCAATGGTCGTTATTATAATTCTGTACGCGCTTGGCGTGTGGTTCGCATCACTCCGCCGCAGATGGATCAGATGCCTCCCACTGGTCAGCCCCTGCCACCACCGCAGGCTCCCTCCGCAGCTCCCATTGGTGAAGCTGCCGACACTGATGCTCCATCGATAGGCCCGCTGCCACCTCCGGGTGACCCACTGGGTGGCGATGCGACAGAAGATTTACCATTCTAATACAAATAAATCAGGCTCCGAAAATCTCGGAGCCTGATTTGTATCTGTAGGGCAGTAAAGTCTTATATTCCTGCTGCATCGAGAGCCTGCTTGATGTCAGCCAGAATATCGTCAATGTCTTCCAGACCTACACTGAGTCGGATGAGGTCAGGCGCTATGCCTGCCTCGCGCAACTGTTCGTCGCTGAGCTGGCGGTGAGTGTGGCTAGCGGGGTGCAGCACACAGGTCTTGGCGTCAGCCACATGGGTGACGATGGTTATAAACTTGAGGGAGTCCATAAAGCGTATCGCCTCCTCGCGGCTACCCTTGAGGCCAAAAGCAATCACGCCGCAGCCACCGTTGGGCAGATATTTCTGCGCCAGCGGATAGTATTTGTTGTCGGGCAGTCCGGCAAAGTTTATCCAGCCTACGCGTGGATCGTCGTGTAGGAATTCTGCAACCTTCTGTGCGTTCTCACAGTGGCGCTGCATCCTTACGTGCAGTGACTCCAGTCCCATATTGAGCAGGAAGGCGTTCTGCGGACTCTGTATCGAGCCCAGGTCGCGCATCAGTTGTGCCGTGGCCTTGGTGATGTAGGCCAGCTTGCCGAAGGCGGTGGCGTAGGTGAGTCCGTGATAGCTCTCGTCGGGTTTGCACAAACCAGGAAACTTGTCGGCATGGGCCATCCAGTCAAAGTTGCCACTGTCCACAATCACTCCGCCCACTGCTGTGCCGTGGCCGTCCATATACTTCGTGGTGCTATGGGTCACGATGTCGGCGCCCCATTCTATGGGCCGACAGTTGACGGGCGTGGCGAAGGTGTTGTCGATGATTAGTGGCACGCCGTGGCGGTGAGCCATCTGGGCAAAGCGCTCAATGTCAAACACATTGCCGCCGGGATTGGAGATAGTCTCTCCAAAGAAACACTTGGTGTTGGGACGGAAGGCGGCCTCTATCTCTGCGTCGCTGCTGTCGGGGTCAACAAAGGTGCACTCTATGCCCATCTTCTTGAGCGTCACACCAAAGAGATTGTAGGTGCCGCCATAGATGCTGTTGGCAGAGATGAAGTGGTCGCCTGCTTCGCAGATATTGAATACTGAGAAGAAACTGGCGGCCTGACCGCTACTGGTCAGCATGGCTGCCACGCCGCCCTCCAGCTGTGCTATCTTGGTAGCTACGGCATCGTTGGTGGGGTTGGCAAGGCGTGTGTAGAAGTAGCCGCTGTCTTTGAGGTCAAAGAGGCGGGCCATCTGCTCACTGTTGTCATACTTGAATGTAGTGCTTTGGTATATAGGCACCTGACGCGGCTCGCCCTTGCCGGGCTTCCAGCCGCCTTGCACGCATATCGTGCCTGGAGTGGTCTTTTTCATCGTTTATTTCAGAATCCTTGCAGGCAGTTTCTCGAGCATGTCGCGTGTCATGCCGTCGAGGTCATACACGGGCTTCCAATCCCACTCGTTGCGGGCGCAGGAGTCGTCCATGCAGTCGGGCCATGAGTCGGCGATGCTCTGCTTCAGCGGATCAACATCATACACCATCTCAAAGTCGGGCTTATACTTCTTGATAGAGGCATAGATGGTCTCGGGAGCAAAGCTCATCGAGGCGATGTTGAAGGCGTTGCGGTGAATCAGTCGGCTCGGATCAGCCTCCATGATGTCGATGGCTGCCTTGAGGGCGTCGGGCATATAAATCATGTCCATCAGCGTGCCTTCCTTAATGGGGCAGGCAAACTTCTCACCGCGTACAGCGTAGTAGTAGATATCCACTGCGTAGTCGGTGGTGCCGCCGCCCGGAGGGGTGACATTCGATATCACACCGGGGAAGCGCACGGCGCGGGTGTCAACACCATACTTCATGAAGAAGTAGTCAGACAGCAACTCGGTGGTCACCTTGGTTACGCCGTACATGGTGCGGGGGCGCTGGATGGTGTCCTGCGGAGTCATCACGTGCGGAGTGCTGGGACCGAAGGAGCCGATCGAGCTGGGCGTAAACACGGCACAGCCATTCTCTTTTGCCACTTCCAGCACATTCCACAGTCCATCGATACCTATCTTCCAAGCGAGCTTGGGCTTACCCTCTGCCACTACTGACAGCAGCGCGGCAAGGTTGTAGATGGTGTCGATGCCATACTTCTTCACTACTGCGCTGATAGCGGGGCCATCAGTGACATCACATACTTCGGCAGGGCCGCTCTCCAGCAGCTCGCCCTTAGGCTCAGCACCAATAATATAGCCGGCCACAACATTCTGGCCGCCATAGATGCTGCGAAGCGTCATCGTCAGTTCTGAGCCTATCTGGCCGGTGGCGCCGATAATAAGGATTTTTTTCATTGTTGTATATGTTTTGTTAGGTTTTGTCCTTCGTTATCCAAGTTGCAAAGATAGTGTTTTTTTGATATGACTGTCTATTTTGTGGTAGGAAAAATGATTTTTTCCCTATTTCAGAACACAATGTCTGCACTTACGGCATTATGGTCAGAGATATAGGCGCCCTTGCCGAGGCTGGAGTCGTGTATCGCCGAGGCTTTCACCCTTACTTGGTCTGAAAGGAAGATATAGTCCACTTTCGTGCGCTTGTCCTCAGCCAGTTGGCCGAAGGCGTGGAAGGTGTACTCCGGCCCCTTGGCCTGCTTGCCTACCTTGCTGGCGTCCTGCATCGGGAAGATGGCGGTGGCCATCTTGGCATACGCCTGGCTGTCGCTCGTTGAGTTCATGTCGCCCATGATGATGACGGGCAACTCATTGTTCATCCGGCTGATGCGCTCCTTGATGAGTGCTGCGCCGTTGATGCGAGCCTTCTCGCTACTGTTGTCCAGATGGGTGTTGAGCACGATGATGCTCTTCATCGTTTCCTTGTCCTGCAGTATGGCCCATGTGGCTATGCGGCGGTAGGCGGCGCCCCATCCGTAGGAGGGCACAGAGGGTGTCGGCGATAGCCAGAAGGTGCCTTTGCCCAGCAGGTTGAAGCGTGTGGTGTTGTAGAAAATGGGGGTGTATTCGCCGCCCTCTTTGCCGTCATCGCGTGCCACGCCTACATAACTGTAGCCCTCGAGCAACTTGCTCAGGTCGAGTAGCTGGCGGTGTCTCACCTCCTGCAGTCCGACTATGTCGCATTTGTTCTTGTTGAGGAAGCTGCCTACCTCTTGGTAGCGCATCTCCCAGTTGTTGCGACCGTCGCCCCTGTTCTCCGTGCGGATGTTCAGCGTCAACACCCGTGCTGCCACAGGCTTCTGCCGCTGCGCCCACACAGTCGTGCTCAGCGCCCCAACCATCAATCCAACAAACAGTAAGGATAATATCTTTTTCATATCAGAATTTTCAAACTTCTCTCTGCCTTTTCCACCTATTATGGCTCCACAACCAGCGTGCCGGCTCGATGCGTATGTCCTCTTCAAGCATCTTCATGTAGTGGCGCGTCAGCTCGTGCTCAGGATACTGCTTCACATTGTCGGTCATCGGCACGAATTCGCAGTCGTAGTATCCGCGCTTCCTGCGGTGCATCCTGCCGTATAATATGGCGGCATCCACCTTCTTTGCAATTCGCTCGGTGCCAGTAAACACTGGCGTGTCCTGGTGCAGGAAATCCACCCACAGGTGTATGTTCTCACGCTTGGGAGCCTGGTCGGAGATAAAGCCTATCAGCACCTTCTTGCCCTCGTTTTTGATGGCCATGATGCGACGCAGAGCCTCTTTCTTATTGATATTTTCGCCACCGTAGCGTTGGCGTATGTCGTAAAACAGGTGGTCCATGCTGTCGCTGTGCAGCTTCGAGTAGAGCTGCGCAGTGCTCGTACCCTCAGGCATCCACCAATTGAGCGATGCGATATATTCCCAGTTGCAGAAATGGGCGAGATACAAGAATATAAACTGCTTCTTCTCAAAGCACTCGCTCACCAGCTCCATATTGTGAAACTGCATACGCTTCATCATATTCTCTTTCTTGATAGTCAGCGACTTCACGTTTTCCACTATATAGTCGCAGAAGAAGCGATAGAATTTCCTCTCAATCTTCCTGATCTCCGCACTCTCCTTTTCGGGGAAGCTGCGTGTGAGGTTTTTCCTTACCACCTTGCGCCTATACCTTATTATATAATATATAAGGGGAAACATTACGTCGCTTATGCGGTAGTGCACCCACATCGGTAGCAGCGACATCAAGTAGCAGAATCCATATAATATCTTGTAAGCCACGGGAAATTTTAAATAGCGTGTTGTTAAATAGTAAATGTCTGTAGCGTTTCAATTATCTTTTTCGGAGAGATGGCTGTCAGGCACCGGTAGTCACCGTGTATGCACTTGGTCTTGCCGAATATCGAGCACGGCCGGCATTCCAGCCCTTCCTGCTGCACCTGCACACTGCCTTCTACCTGCTGTCCGCAGAATCCCGCAAACGGATGCGTCGCGCCCCAGATACTCATGGTCTTTGTGCCGGCCAGCGCACTGAGATGCATGTTGGCGGAGTCCATCGTCACCATCACATCCATATTGCTTATCAGGCGCAACTCCTTGCGTAGGTCGCTCTTGCCTATCAGCGATGTCACGTGGCTGCTGTTGCTCTCCACCTCCTCACACCACTTGCGCTCCTCGCTGCCATTGCCGAAGAGGAAGGTGCGCACGCCCTGGGCGTCCAGTTCCTTTATCAC
>JAFZUB010000186.1 GCA_017618515.1 Bacteroidaceae bacterium | reverse complement strand
CTTGCAGCTGGATGCAGGGGCTGCGGCAAGAACGTATGCAATACGGGGCTCATTGAATGATGCAAAGAGGTTTTTTCGGTTTTTGTTTTTTGATAATTAATGGTAAAATTATATGGTAATTAATGTTGAATTCTTTGTTTTTCTCTTTGACTCTAGACTCTCGACTCTTGCCTCAAGTCTTCTCAAATTGCCTCCAAAGATACACCTTTTAGCGCAAATTGCCCCCATTTTGCAGCCAAAAATGATACTTTTGCAGCCGAAAACACCCATTTTATATAAAACGACATGCTCCTGAGAGCCATTTTCACCCTCGCGTTTCTTACCTCTTCACTCTTCACTCTTACCTCTTCCCTCGCCCAGGGCGTGGCCACACTGCGTGTTGCAGCCCTCAACTGCGAGAACCTCTTCGACACCATCCATACCGAGGGGCACCACGACCAGGAGTTCCTGCCCACCTCGCAGCGCCGCTGGACAGCGGGGCGCTATCGCCATAAGCTCTCCATGCTTGCGCGCGAGATAGCGTCGCTGGGCCAGGCTGAGCCCGCCGACCTCGTCGCTCTCGTGGAGGTGGAGGGCGACACGGCGCTCACCGACCTCACCACGCGCACACGCCTGCGCCAACTACACTATAACTATATTGTAACCCACGGCTCCGACCCGCGCGGCATCAATGTGGCGCTCCTGTGGCAGGAGGGCGCTTTCCGTCCGCTCACCACCAACACCCTGTGCTGGCAGCAGCGTCTGGGCATCGAGGCGCCGACGCGCGATGTGCTCCATGTGCAGGGCTTGGCGCGCAGTGGCGACACCCTCGACGTTATCGTGTGCCACATGCCCAGCCAGTACGGCAAGCGTCACTCCAAGAGGATGCGTGCGGCCATCGCCAAAGGGCTGCGCGCCTACGCCGACTCGCTGCTCAGCGCCAATAGCAGGGCCAACATCATCATCCTGGGCGACATGAACGACTCGCCCCAGAGCAAGCCCCTGCGCCGCCACCTCGGCGCCACAGTCCTCAAGCCCCAAAACCCTTCAGCACTCACCCTTCCGGGGGCCCCTCTGGGGGAAAGAAATGGGTGCCTCGCAAAGCGAGGAGCGGGGAGGGGGTCTTTATACAACATCTCCCTCCTTCGCCCCGACACCCACCATCTGCGCGGCACATATCGCTACCGCGGCAACTGGGAGATGCTCGACCAGTGCATCGTGAGTGGCAATCTGCTCAATCCGCAGAGCCATCTGCACCTCACCCCCACCCCGGTGCGCATCATCGACCATGACTTTCTTCTCGAGGGCGACAAGACCTACGGTGGCGTGAAGCCGTGGCGCACATGGCAGGGCACATTATTCCGCGGCGGGTTCAGCGACCACCTCCCCATCGTAGTGGAGTTTGAGTACAATCGATAGATATTCAAACAAGGGCATTAGTCCGAACGCCGTCAGCGTATCATTCGTCCTGTCCCCTATGATTCTTGTAATCGGTGACTACAGGTATATCATTTCCAAAAGTTATCCGCCGGCACTTACAAAGTTGTAGTACCGGCGGACAATGCCTATATGCGCAGGGCGCGTAGTTGTATCAGGATTTAGAGAACGGGTGAGTCTTCTTCCTCATCACTTTCGTCTTCTCCCCAGAAGGAGTTGCCCCAAAACTTCTTGGCCTCGGCCACACCGTCGCTCTCGTCCGCTCCCTTGGAGAGGCAGAGCATGGAGCGTGTGTTAAGTCTGAGGGGATTTAACTCTGGAACGAGATATTTCTTTTTCATCTTACTGTTTGCTATGTTGACAAGTTAACAAGTTGACGAGTTACTTGTAGTTTCCAATTCCCGATTTGCTACCGTACGATAATCTTTTGGGTCTTGCCGTCAGAGTATTGTATGATGTTCACACCTCGCTGCAAGGAGAGCAGCTTTTCTCCGTCAACGCTGTAGATGGCCTCTACCTCTGTGTCCTTGCCGGTGAGTGCGCTGACTGCGGTAACGTCATCACTCGCTGCGATGTCATATACCTTTGAGGCGCTGGCGGCAGTGTAGGTGAAATATGCGCGGAACGGGTTGACGGTAAGAGAGTTGGTAGCCTGATGGAACTGGTCCTTGCTGATATAGTAGCTTTTGGCAAGCTCTGCGGGATCGGTTATGGCCAGACTCCTGAAAGTGCCGAGGAGTTTCAGTTCTCCACTGACGGGGGCTACAGTTGTGCCATGTACTGTCACATTGCTGCCATTGGCTGTGATGGTGCCGGCAAGGTTCTCAAACACTGCAGGAACGCCTGCCTGTATCTCGTCCTGCTCTGTGAGATAAAGGGTCTCACCCTCTACGCGGTCGAGGGTATAGTACTGCACATTGGCATCGCTGCTTACGGGGAAGGGTAGGCAAATGGTGCCGAACCTGGAGGTTACGTTGCGGGTATATGTGGCTGTGGTTGCAACGAAGCTCTTGCTTGCGCCAAACGGATGACCGTCAGTAATAATAAGATTGGTGCATACACCATTGTTGACGATGTTGGTGCCCGTGATGGGGGATGCATCGGGCACATAGACTATCACGTTGCCCTCGGCCTGTAAGTCGCTTGCTGTGACGTTATCGTCAAAATCCATCTCGGTCATGTCGATGGTGCTGTGGTTGTTGGCGACAGAGTCCTGAACCAAAGCCCGGGCTTCTGCCGTGGTAAGCTTCTTGGGGAAGCCTACGCGCAATCTAGCCACGATGGGCAGATGGTCGGAGGTAACCTTGTCGTCAATAACCTGATAACCAAGGTTCTTCACTCCGCCGATGGCGTTGTAACTGATGATGTGGTCGATGACATATCCACCGGTATAGTAGGTTGGGGTAGTCCTGTCGGAGTGGAAAGTGAAGTCCTTGGCCAGGCTGTCGCAGAGCAGACCCCATACACCTTGCATCTCGCCTTCGGTGCCGTCGTCATTGAAGTCGCCGGCTACGATAAACGGTTTGCCCACACTTTCCCAGGTTTTTGCTTCATTGCGGATGGCTGCCAGTGCATCTTTACGTGCTTGGATGGTGAGTCCCACATGGATGCAGGCAAATACGTAGTCCTGCATCTCCGTTACCAGCATATTGCGGTCATTGATTGGGATGACCTTGGTGGAGAGGGGCTTTTCTTTCGACAACACAGCATTGCCGCAGTTGATGTCTGCCGTGCCGAACCGGCCGTACATGCCTGTTGCCTCTGACAGCAGCTGCACCTGGTCTTCATTGTTGGAGCGGTCGCTGAAGTGGCGGTCAACCTCCTGCAGTGCCACGATGGTGGGATTCTGGAGTTTTATTGCGTCGGCAGTGCGCTGCACATTGAGCACGCCGTCGGAGCCGGCACAGTGCTGTATGTTGTAGCTCATCACGGTGATAGTGTCGAAGTGATACTTGTCGTATGCAGGCGTGGGCTGAGTGGCTATGGTGTTGGTGGCGTAGAGATGCCAGCGCGAGGGATAGCCGTTGGCGTCTGCATCGGCGGGAAGATTGTCGGATGCCAGCATAAGGCTGTTGTCGAAGCGGCTGATGCCGTAGCCCTGGACATTGAGGAGCAAGCCTGTGCCGGCATGTACGAAACTGAACTTGCCGGAGCCATCATCGCTGGCAGTGAGAGTGTAGCTGATGGGGGTGTTGGAGAACACCACATCGTTCTCCACGGGACTGGTGTTCTTCTCGCCAAGGTATTTGCCGTTCTCCTTGTTTTTGAATGCCCAATGGCCGCCTACCTTCTCGGCTGTCCACTGGTAGCCTTCGGCGCATCTGTCTAGGTCGCCCCAATACACATACTGGCTGCCCCAGTTGACGGTATATCCGTTTTGGAGAGTGGACATTGCCTTAGGTTTGCCAGTGTTGTTGCCGGCATACTTTGTGCGGTCGCTAACGATATAATATGTCTTGCCCTCGGTGATATCGCTGGCGTCGGTGACCTTGTCGGTGCCTTTCACATAGATGTGCCAACGGCCGGGATAGCCATTGGTGGCAACATCGGAGGAGTAATCGTCTTTGCCTACCTCCTGCTTTGCCAGACTGTTGTTAGGACGACCGGAACGGAGGTAGCCCTGCACATGCAGAGAGAACTCGCTCTCGCTGTTGGTAAAACTGAATTTGCCAAATCCCTCAATGAGGTCGGTCAAGGTGTAGCCTACTGGAGTGTCGGAGAAGACAACGTCGGTCTCGCCTGTATTCATGTTGCCGAGGTAGCGGCCGTTAGCTTTGTTTTTGAAAGCCCACATACCGCCGGGAGTCTCCTCTATGGTCCACACAAAGCCGTCCTGCGTGGTGTCGATGTCGCCCCAATAGACATACTGCTCGCCCCAGTTGACGGTATATCCGCTTTGGAGAGTGGACATAGCCTTTGGCTTGCCGGTGTTGTTGCTGGCATAGGCAGTGCGGTCACTTACGATGAAATACTCTTCACCCTCCACCAACTCGCTGAGGTCAGTGATGCGCAGCAGCCCCATCAAGTCTGGATTGCTCGGCACCACGGGCGGCTCATATCCTTCTGCCTTATATATGCGCCAGCGGCCGGGATAGCCATATTGGTCAGCATCAGTGGCATTTGCATCAGACCAGTCTGCCAGTGCCAGCACGCCACGGCTCTTGCGCAGCGGATATTGATGCACATTTATATATGGATTGCCGGGATAGTCATTGAGATAACTGTCGTTGGTGAAGCTGAATCCATAGCTGCCGTCGTGGGTGGGCAGCTTGGTCAGCGTATAGCCAATGGCGGTGTCGGAGAAGCGGAGGTCTGTCTCGCCGGGGTTATGGTTGCCCAGGTATTTGTTGAGCTCCATATTGAGGAACGCCCATTTGTCGCCTACCTTCTCAGCCTTCCATACAAAGCCCTGGCTGTCCGGATTCAGGTCTCCGTAATAAACAAAGTATTTGTTGCTGCCGGGACTGTCCCAGTTGGTGGCAGAGTAGCCGTTCTGGTAGTTGGACATGGCTTTTACAAATGTCGAGTTGCCGTCGGTGCCGCCGTCGCCGCCACTCTCGTAGTTAAACTTCACTCGGTCGCTGACAATGTAGTATGACTCGCCTTCCTCTATCTGGCTGAGGTCAGTGATGCGCGTAAGTCCGTCGAGGACTGTGGACTGTGCGTAGCCAAATAATGTGGCCATTATCGCTGCCGCCAAGAAAAAGTACCTTTTCATGTTGTTGTTTTTTTATTTTTTTAGTCTTTTTTTTTCTATAATATTTAGGCAAAATTACGCATTTATATTCTTGTTTCAAACGATTCCCCACTTTTTTTGCTAATTCTCGT
>JAFZUB010000185.1 GCA_017618515.1 Bacteroidaceae bacterium | reverse complement strand
TGGAAGCGTACGGTGTAGGTAGCCCAGCGTATGGGGAAGGTAGAGCTGGCGGAACCGGTGTAGCTGCCTGTGCCGGTGGCGGTGACGCTGCCGTTGCCTGCTGCGGTATTGTCGGCCCACGCGAGGGTGTAGTTGGTGGTCTCGGCAAGGGTCACGCGGTTGCTGGTATTTACTACACCTTTATAGAAATAGACCGTGGGGTGCGGCTCGATGTCGGCGTCGCTAACCACATACTCGCTCTCTAAGCCCGTGAAGGAAGTGTTGGTGGGGGTGAGGGTATAGGTGGCGGAGCAGGTGACACCGCTGAAGGTCTTGTTGAAACTGTTGTCGCTGCCTTGGTAGTAATTGCTGGTCAGGTCGTTGAAGAGACTGTTGTTGATTTTGGTAATCTTCAATACGGTGCCTGCATCGGCAGTGATGGTACCCTTGTAGGTGATGACATTGGTGTAGTCGCCCGACTCGTAGGTGACAGGACCCCAAGAGGTTTCGAGCTGCTTGGAAGCTCCCGAGATATGCACAATCTCGCTAAACGGCACGCTGATGTAGAAAGTGTTGCCCTTGATGTAAGGTCCACCAGATACGGTGATGCCGCTGGTGCTGTTGTTGAGCAGCGTCGGCTTGGTAGCGTCGCAGAGAGCCATGCGGACGAAGAAGTCCTTGTAGCCCCAAGTGTCGTCGTTGTCGCCGGCGGCATCGAAACGAGTGGTGATGTTCGCGACATCGGGATCGAGGATTACCGAGCCGCTACCATCGTAACTGTCGCTCTGGTATTTCTGTTGCCAAAGCTTGCCGGTTGAGATGCTGAACTCATCGGTACCGGTGCCACGGTGGGGGAAGTAGGCCTTGCCTGTGGCGTTGGTGTTGTTGGAAAGCTCGAAGCATGCCTTGTAAACGGAGTTGGTGGGGCCGTTGTCAATCTTTCCATTGCCATCGGCACCATCGTAGGCGTGGCTGGAGGTACCGGCAACGATCTGAACGTATTGGTAGCCGTCGTCGCGTTCTTTCTCGGTGAAGCAGACGGTGGCGTAAATCTTGTAACCTAAGGCTTTCAGGTAGCTGGCAGAGGCATTGGTGCTGTTGATAAGGGTACTGGTACTCACCACAGCGGGTTTATTAGCGTAGTCGTAGCTGTCGTCGATAAGGACGTAGCCTTCGAGGCTGTTGTTATTATTGGCCTCCACATAACTTGTAGGCGGTGTGAAGCTGACATCAAGGTATTTGCTGCTGCTCATGCCGCTTGAGAAACTGCTTCCGCTGAAAGTGACCAGGTTGCTGACGCTCTGGCTCACCTTGGAGTTGCTGAACTGGATGCCGATGTCGTAGGTGCGGTCATAGTGTTTCAACTCGAAGCCGTTGACATCGAGCACCTCGAAGCGATAGCTGCGGGTGGTGCTGTTCTGATACTTGTAGGCATCGGTGCCAGGAGTGCTTTCGCTCACCTCAACCGTCTTGGTAGTCTCGTTGGCGGGGAAGGTGTAAGTGTCCTTCACTGCGGTGTAGTGCTGTCCCGCATAGGCCGAGAGGTTCACCGTGCGGTAGTTGATGGTCTGCTGTGGCAGGCTGCTGCCGCTACGGGTGATGGTGAACGTGGTCTTGTTGGTGCTGTTGTTGTGCGACGCTTCGATGGTGAAGGTCTGCGCCCATGCACTGTGTCCCACTGCCAGTGCCACGATGGTCAGCAACACTGCGAGAACTCTACTCTTGAGGATGTTGGATGTATTCATTTGTTTGTGTATTTTATTTCTGCTTTATTAGGGAATTGTTGTGCAAAGGTAAAATATTTCTACAAAATATTCTCCCTTCCTGCCCAGTTTTTTACAGAAAGGGGAAAAAAAAGGAATAAATATTTGACAATTGTTAAATACTCAATTTTCAATTATTAACCATTTGTCCATTCACGGCAATGCCTTGGGCGTTGATGAGGAGTCGCTCATCGGGTCGCGAGCCGCTGTAGAAGATGACATGGGCCTTGCCCTCGGTGTCGGTGACGAGGGAGGGGTTCCAATAGAGGGTGCGGCGGTGGTCGGTGGCCGTGGGGATGTCGTGCTGGCGATAGTCGGGGCTGTAGAAATCGGTGCAGAGGGAGTAGCCGTGGAGATTGATCCAGCGCGTGCCGCGACGATAGTCGTTGGGAAGATTGAGCTCTGGGTCGGTGTAGAGGAAGAAGGCGACGTATGCGGCTGGCGTGAGAGCACCCGGATTGTTGAAGGCCTGATGCACTATCTTGGTGGCGGCAGCCTCGTCCTCCACGATGGAGAGCCACTTGAAGCGATTCATAAAGTAGCCGCTCATGTTGACATCCCATTCGCCGTCAGGCAGATCGGCGAGGAGGAAGGCTTGAGGATAGTTGTTGTCCACTACGACTACGACACGCTTGCCTCTGTACCACATCTCGCCGCTGTGGATGTCGTAGTAGAAGAGGGGGTTGCGCACCATGAGCCAGTCCCAGATGTAGGGCACGCCGTTGCCTTCGTCGAGAAAGTTGTCGAGTTCGTCGTGCAGGTTGTAGAAGCAGGCTGCGCTACCCTTGGTGGCGTCCTCTCCGCCCATCCATGTGAAGCGTGCGCCGGGATGGTAGCCGAGGGTGCGCCTGCCAGTGATCTTCACCTCGCCCAGTTGGATGATGCGCGAGACATAGTCGGGGATGGTGTCGTTCCACTCGAAGGTGTCGGCATCGCGTGTTAGTGCGGCTGTGCGAGTATCGAGGATAGTGGAAGCGGGCGCGAGTTGCAATGGCTCATAGGGCTTGGGGGTGGGCGAGAAATTGCGATTAAGGATGAAGTCGGTGTACACACGCTTGTCCTTGCTGTTGGTGACGGTCATGACGCTGGGGGCGTCGCCGTAGAAGTTGGGCAGCTGCACGGCAAAGTAGCCGGTGCTGTCGGTGGGGATGTCAAACATCTTGGTGCCGTTGATGGTCTGCATCAGGAAATTGATGTCGAGGCTGCCATCGCGGGCGAGGTTCTTGCCTGCTGCACGGGTGGCGGAGAGATTGCCGATGAGGGTGAGACCTTCCTCGCAGGGCTGCTTGAGCACGAAGGGCTCCACGCCGCTCATCTCCTGCCAGCGGTATCTGCGCCATCCCTGCACCATCATCAGCAGGTCGAGGGCCTGACGGTGGGCGTCGTCGTCGGACTCAAAATAATAGTCGGGATTATGGATGTAGCCCTTCAGCTCGGAGGCAAGCAGCATATTGACTGCTATGCCATGCGAGGGCGGGGCCACCTCGGTGGCGGCATCGGTCACGGCGAGGGAGAAGTCGGCCTGCAACGGCTGGCCCTCGCTATCGGCAAGGTCGATGTCGAGCACCACGGGCTGGAAGGGATGATAGACTTCCTGATTCTGACGTATGGTCATCTGCGGCGCAGCCTTGTGGGGCTCCACCCATGCGAGCCTCTCGCTGAGCACCTCGCCCTGGTCGGTGAAGAGAGTGATTTGGGCAATTCCATCGCGCAGTTTGTCGTAGGGGATATTGACAGTCTTTTCCTTCTCAACGACTACCGTATTAAAGTATAGCAGCGCGCCGCGGCAGGTGACACTGAGGCCAAGCATACGGCCGACCATGCCGTCGGAGGAGCGCAGGGTGATATCGAGGCCGTTTTGTCGGCTGGAGGTGACCTGCATATCGCTGCCCTCGCTACGCGCCTCGGGAAGGGCGAAACGCTCCAGGTCGCAGCCCTCCACATTGGCGAGGACATAAGCTCCGTCCCATTGCTCGGGCATAGAAAAGACGCCCATTCCATCGTGGAGAACGGAGGACTTCATCATCTCCTTGCCATCGGCGGAGCAGATGGTTAGCTCGCCGTCGAGGGGGAGGCCGTCGCGGTCGGTGAGTTTATAGGCTATGCGGGCAGGGACTCCCTTGGTGATGTTGCCGCCCTCGGGGTAGAAGGTGAGGAGTAGGTTGCTGCCCTTCTGGGTGGTCTTTTCCAGGACTGGCTCGGGGGCATGACGGCTGGTGACGCGCTTGCCTTGGGCATACTCGTGGTAGGGCATGGTGAGGCCCGTGAAGTTGACGGAGTCCTCGGGCTGGTAGAAGATGGGAAAGACGCGGCTGTAGAGATAGGCGTCGTCCCAGTTGAGCATGGCGCGGGTGTAGGCACGCAGCTGGTAGTAGCCAGCGTGGCAGAGCATGGGGTCAAGCTCGAAGTCGCCGTAGGTGCGGCCGTTGTTGACGCGCAGCGTCTTGCGCTCCATCAGCTCGCCGTCGGGGTTGAGCAGCTCGACATAGAGCACCTTGCTCATATCGGTGGGCAGGAGGCTGGCGGCCTTGAAGACGTAGGCCTTGAACCACAGACGCTCGCCGGCGATGTAGCCGTTGTTGTCGAGGTGCAGATAGACTTTCTCCTGTGTGAAGTTGCTGTTGTAGGTAAGCATATTGGACGCGAACTGCACCATGCGCTTGAGCGCGGCGCTGTCGGTGGGGGCATCGGTGAAGCTGGCGGCCTTGGCGGAAGGCGCGAAAAGCAGAGCCAGAGTGATAAGGCAGAGGAGAGAGAGTCGTTTCATAGCATTATCTTTTGAACTACAAAGTTAGGACATTTTGAGAAAATATTCGCTTTTTATATATATAAATATGGTAGGGAAGAAAAAAATGATTAAATTCGCGTCGCAATAATGGCAACTAATTTTATTTACTAACAACAACAATATCGTAATGGAAAACAAAAAGCTTTTTTCTGATTTCGCGCCCGTTAGCAAACAGGAGTGGATTGATAAGATCCAAGTGGACCTGAAGGGCGCCGATTTCAACAAGAAAATGGTTTGGCGCACCAACGAGGGATTCAGCGTGCAGCCGTTCTATCAGCAGGAGGATGTGAAAGACCTCCCCACGATGAACGCTCTGCCCGGCGAGTTCCCCTATGTACGCGGCAACAAGGCCGACGAGAACACTTGGTTTGTACGCCAGAACATTGAGTGCGACTGTCCGAAGGAGGCTCAGGCCAAGGCTTTGGATATTCTCAACAAGGGCATCGACTCGCTGGGATTCTGCATCCCGGGCGAGAAGGTGAGCGCCGACTACATTGAGACTCTGCTCGATGGCATCTATGCTGACTGCGTGGAGCTCAACTTCCGCACCTGCCAGCGCCACACCGTGGAACTGGCTAAGATTCTGGCCGCCTACTTCGACAAGAAGGGCTACGACAAGGCCAAGATTCAGGGTTCTATCAACTTTGACCCGATTGAGAAGATTCTCACCAAGGGTAAGGACCTCACCGCCCTCGTGGCTGACGCCAAGGAGGCTGTGGAGGCTCTGAAGGACTATCCCAACTTCCGCGCCGTGGGCGTGAACGCCCTCAGCCTGACCAACAGCGGTGCCTTCAGCTATCAGGAGCTCGGCTACGCCCTGGCTTGGGGCAACGAGTACTTGCAGTTGCTGGTGGACGCTGGCGTGGATGCCTGCGAGGCTGCCAAGAACATTAAGTTCAACCTCGGCATCAACGGCGTGTACTTCATGGAGATAGCCAAGTTCCGTGCCGCCCGTATGCTCTGGGCTCAGATTGTGAGCCAGTATACCGATTGCAAGGAGGCGGCCAAGATGCACGTATGTGCCACCACTACGACCTACAACCTCACCCTCTTCGACAGCTATGTGAATATGCTGCGCACCCAGACGGAGACCATGTCTGCCGCCCTGGCTGGAGTGGAGAGCATCGTGGTTACTCCGTTTGACGAGACCTTTGAGGTGCCTACCGACTTTGCCGAGCGTATCGCCCGCAACCAGCAGCTGCTGCTGAAGGAGGAGTGCCACTTTAACAAGATTGTGGACGTGGCTGGTGGTAGCTATTTCCTCGAGCACCTGACCGACGCTCTGGCCGAGCAGGCCTGGAAGCTCTTCCTCAGTGTAGAGGAGGAAGGCGGTTTCCTCAAGGCTGCCCAGGAGGGCAAGATTCAGGAGGCCATCAACGAGACCAACAAGAC
>JAFZUB010000184.1 GCA_017618515.1 Bacteroidaceae bacterium | reverse complement strand
CATCGTTGCGGGCCAGTTCCATCATCTTAGCCTCAATCTTGGGGAAGTCGTTTTCTGATATCACATCACCCTCCTTGGGCATCACGTCGTAGAAGAAACCGTTCTCTACAGCGGGGCCGAAGCCGAACTGAATGCCCGGATAGAGCTCCTTCAGCGCCTCTGCAAGCAAGTGGGCAGAAGTGTGCCAGAAGGTGTGCTTGCCCTCTTTGTCCTCAAAACGGAACAACTGTATTGTGGCGTCCTCTGTGATGGGACGGTTCAACTCCGTGGTCACGTCGTTCACTGCACAGCTCACCACATTGCGAGCCAACGCAGGCGAGATGCTCTCGGCAATCTGCAGGCCGGTAACACCGCTCTCATACTCTCTAACAGAGCCATCGGGGAAAGAAATCTTTATCATCTTTACCTTATTTATAATAATTGGGTGCAAAATTACTAACTTTTTCTCAAACCAGCACCATTTATACGCAAAATAACACTAACTTTGTCGCACAATGGATACTTATCGCACCATATCGTCACCTGCTCAAGCCAAAATCACGGTCAAGAAGAGCAGTTTCCTCGCCTTCGCCCACCCCATCGACAGCGAGGATCAGGCTACAGCTCTCATCCGCGACTATCGCAAGCAGTACTACGATGCTCGCCATGTGTGCTATGCGTTTAGGACACTAACCGAGGAAAAATACTCTGACAACGGCGAGCCCAGTGGTACTGCGGGCCGCCCTATGATGGGAGCGCTGCAGAGCGCGGATGTCAGCAATGTGCTGATGATAGTGGTGCGCTATTTCGGCGGCATACTGCTCGGCACTCCAGGCCTCATCGCCGCTTACCGCGAGGCTGCTACCGCGGCACTGCAGGCCGCCGAGATTGTCACCCGCACACAGGAACAGCAGGCTGTAATAGAATTCGACTACTCAGCCATGAACAATGTGATGAAAATAATAAAGGAACGCTCTATCCGCGTACTCGCCCAGCAGACCGACATGCGGTGCACGCTAACCATCTCCGCCCCCGTCAGCGTGATGGCTGTCGCTCTGCCACAATTGGCAAAGTTTACTTCTTCGCCTTCTTCTTAATCTTCTTCAGTTTACGGAGGGCCTTCTTTCCAGCCTTCTCCCCTTGGTGTATCATATAGTCAACCTTGGCGAAGCTCGTCACCGAGCAGTCGTCGAGCGTTGGGTTGATATATAGGTCTGCGTCCTCAACATTCTGGTTATATTTCTGGCGGTCGGGTCGCTTCATCAGCCAGTTGAGCCACGGCACCTTGTCAAGTAGCTTTTGCACATACTCCTTTTCCATCAGTCCGCCGGCAGGCTCATAATCCTCATGCTTCGTCTGTGTGAGATCCACAGCAATCACTATGTCAGCACCCATCGCACGCGCCACATCCACCGGCAGGTTGTTGAGCACACCGCCGTCGGCCAGCAGCATACCATCCCTCTGCACAGGGCGAAACACCAACGGGATAGCCATACTGGCACGCATATTCATTGCCATGTCGTTAGGCTTGGAGTTATTGCGGAGCAGCACCTCATCCATCGCCTTCAGGTCAACCGCCACAGCACGGAAGGTGGGACCCTCATGATCCGGGGACGATAGGGCTTTTTCCTTTATCAGTCTGTCGAGGAAGCCGACGATACTATCACCCTTAACGACGCCTAGTTCCTTGACCATCGACTTAAAGTCGAACAGTCCTTTCACCTTCTCGAGCACCGAGAGAGGGCTGTCCACCAATTCGTTGAGCAGATTGTCCATCGAGATGCCGTCGGAGAAGAGGTCTATCCACTCCTGCGAACGGAAAATCTTGTCCATCTCCTCGGCGCTGTAGCCCACGCTGTAGAGGCCGCCCACCACCGAGCCGATACTCGTGCCGACAACCATGTCGATGGGCACTCCCGACTTCTCGATATACTTCAGCACTCCCACTTCGGCAGCACCTTTAGCACCGCCACCGCCCAGCACCAATGCAACCGTCTTGCGGCTGCTGCCGCTAATGGCCACTGCTGCGCACAATAAGAATAAAACAAGTTTCTTCATTTGTTTCCAGTTTCAAATCGCGGCAAAATTACACCTTATCTGTAATATATACCACAAAAGCCTCCCGTAAAAAAAGTTAATGTACACTAAAAAAAGTTTGTGGTTACTCCTGTGTGGTGATGTCGCGGAGTATTGCGATAAGAGTGTCAATGTCGGGAACGCGGTGGACAGTCATGCGGCGGTGGCCATTGTGCTCGGATATCTTGCAGTCGGAAAAATGAGCAATGGCATACTTCAACACTCGTCCGAAGAGGTCACTCTGGTAATAGGGGCTGTCGGCACGTCCCACGAAATAGAAGACGGCGCTGCCACCCTTAGCTACGATACGCTCTATGCCGAGACTGCCTGCCAAAACACGAGCGCCAGGCACCTTGAGCAGGTCCTCCACAGGCTGTGGCAAGGGGCCGAAGCGGTCAGCAAGACGAGTTCGCAGTTCGAGTGTTCGAGAGTTAGAAAGGTTGAAAGTCGGACTTGTGAGGGCATCTATTTCGCGGTAGAGCTGGACGCGCTCGCTGCTGCCCGGTACATAGTCGTCGGGGAGGTAAAGGGGAAGGTCGGCCTCGAGAAGAGCAGCCCCCCTCTCCGCTCCCCCTATAAGGGGAGTATTACCCTCCATAGAGGAAGGGGATGTAGAAGGATCTCCTTCCAGTAAATCGGGGAACTCATCGGTCTTGAGTTCCTGGACAGCTTCAGTGAGGATCTTCTGGTAGGTCTCGTAGCCGAGGTCGGCGATGAAACCGCTCTGCTCAGCTCCGAGGAGGTTGCCGGCTCCACGTATGTCGAGGTCTTGCATGGCTATCTGGAGTCCGCTGCCGAGATCGCTGTAGCTCTCAAGGGCCTCCAAGCGACGACGACTCTCAACAGGGAGGGTGGCCAGGGGCTGAGTGAGGAGATAGCAGAAGGCCTTACGGTTGGTACGCCCCACGCGGCCACGCATCTGGTGAAGGTCGGAGAGCCCGAAGCGGTGGGCATTGTCGATGATGATAGTGTTGGCATTAGGTATGTCGATGCCATTCTCGACGATGGTGGTAGAGAGGAGCACGTCGTAGTCGCCGTGGATGAAGTCGGTGATGATGTGCTCAAGTTGCTCAGGGGGCATCTGACCGTGGCCAATGGCTACACGGGCATCGGGGACATATTGAGCGATAAGCTGCTGGATATGGGGCAGCGAGGCGATGCGGTTGCACACGAAGAATACTTGTCCCTGTCGGCTAAGCTCAAAGTTGATGGCGTCGGCTATGACTTCGTGGCTGAAGATGTGCACCTCGGTGTGGATGGGATAGCGGTTGGCGGGAGGTGTGGTG
>JAFZUB010000183.1 GCA_017618515.1 Bacteroidaceae bacterium | reverse complement strand
TAGTGTTTCGCGGTTCTTCATATTCTGCAGCACTATGAGAGCATATACACCAAGCACTACGAGAAGCATGGTCTGCACGGTGTGAACGATGAGCGCGAAAATGATGGCGCTGGTGGCTCCGAGACCGTAGAGGACAAGGATTGTCTTGACAGCGAAATGCCAGGGGCCTGCGCCGTTGGGAGTGGGCACCAGTACTGCTATTCCACCAGTGCAGAAGGACACGAGGCCCGCTGCGAGTCCGAGGTTCTCGGTGAAACCGAAGCAATAGAACGTAAGATAATAGTGGAAGAAGTAGGCTGCCCAGATGCCCACAGAATATAATAGGTAAAGCGGCATATTGGTCACCTTGCGGAGCGACATGATGCCCTCCGCCATATCGCGCATGATGGCCTTCACCTTACGCATGACAGACAGACGCCGTGCGAGAATAAGGACAAGCACGATGATACCCACGGTGCAGATGATGCTAACCCAGATGCCCGTGGAGGTGAAGCGCGACATTGTAGTGCTGAGGCTCATGCCAGTGAGGGCAAAAAACTCTGTGAACTTGTCCCACTGCCACACGATGACGGCTGCCAACAGCATAAACATGATAAGCATATCCACGGCTCGCTCGGTGACGACGGTACCCAATGCCTTGGGAAACGACACGCCGTCCTTACGCCTAAGGATGCCGCAGCGCAGAAACTCGCCAACTCTCGGCACCACGAGACTGGCAGCGTAGCTGAGGAAGATGGCGCAGATGGCTACATGGCTACGGCAGTGCTCGCCCATGGGCTGGAGGGTTTGACGCCAACGCAGGGCACGGAAGACCTGAGCCAGGATGCCCGGCACAAACGACAGCAGCATCCACTCCCACTTCATCTGATGGAAGAGCACATCGCTAATCTGGCTGAAATCGCTGTTGCGATACATCCACCAAAGTATGCCGCCTCCCAAGAGGAATGGCACCGCAATCTGCAGGGTCTTACCGATTACCTTTTTCATTGTGAATGCAAAGATAATAAATAGTTAGGAATTAGGGTGAGGAGTAAAGAGTTTTTTATTATTCCTTATCAGCCAAGCCACACTGCTTGTCGGGCCAATTGACGAGATAAAGGCGGTCAGTGGCGCGAGTGAAAGCCGTATAGAGCCAGCGCAGGTATGAACGGTCGATGCCATCAGGCGGAAGCCAGCCCTGGTCAACATATACATTGCGCCACTGGCCGCCCTGTGCCTTATGGCAAGTGACGGCATAGGCGTACTTTATCTGCAGGGCATTGTAGTTGGGATCAAGGCGCAACTTACGCATGCGTTCCTTCTTACTCCTGATCTCCGCGTAGTCGTCCATCACACCGTGGTAGAGCATGTCGCTCTGATCGCGTGTGAGAGCCGGAGCCTCGGAGGTGAGAGCCTCAAGCACCACCCGCACATCCATCTCCAAGTCGTCGTAGTCAGGAAACTGCAGGGTGATGTCGGCAAAATGGAGGTCGTAGAATGTGTAGTGGCTATCGATATGGCGGACAACGGCTATGTCGCCATTGGCAATAAAATTGGTGGGCAGCTTGTCGTCGAGTTTTTCGCGCTGCATCTCGGCAGCCAACTGCTCAATCCAATAGTAATTGTTGCGCACCACCATGATAACATCGCCCACGGCAAGTCCCTCCTCACGACCGAAGATGACACTCCTTATTCCTTTGTTATACTCCACGGCACGCTTGTTGGAGCGGGTGACCACCACCACTTGCTCCTGACCGTAGCGGTCATAGTCGGTCTCGAGGGTCTCTACCATCTCATTGCCCGACAAGCGCACTATGTCGCTGAAGCCGGAGAAGCGGACCTTAGGGAGCAAGGGCTGAGAGATTCCCTCCCGTCCCCCTATAGGCGTAAGACTCGAGTTTGCCGATTGGCCGTCTAGTATCTGTCGCAATGATGTGGCATTGGTGAGTATGCCGCTCTGCTCTGCCTGACGCATGACGTCAGTGAGCTGATGGCTGACAACATCAAGTCCGAGAGCCTCAAGCACACCCTCGCTGAGAGCTGGACTCTCCTCCTCTCCCACCGGCGGCAGCTGGGCATTGTCGCCCACCAGCACAATGCTGCAACCACGCGAACTATAGACATAGGCAACGAGGTCGTTGAGCACATTGCCGGTACCAAACGTAGCGATAAGGCTGTCTTCGCTGGATATCATAGACGACTCATCGACAATGAACACTGCGTTCTTGTGCTTGTTTTGGTCTAAGTCGAAATGAGATTCAACATCACCCCCGTTGCGCTGGCGATATATCTCCTTATGAATGGTGTAAGCGGGGTAGCCTGAATACTGCGAAAAAACCTTTGCAGCACGCCCCGTAGGGGCCAGTAGCACCACATCACGATGAAGGGAATGAAGCACCCTAACGATGGCCGACATGATAGAAGTCTTACCTGTGCCAGCATAGCCACGCAGCAGAAAAGCCGACTTCTCCTTGGGATGGAAGACGAAATCGGCCATTCGCTTCACTACCTCGCACTGCATCTCAGTCAGCTCGAAGGGAAGCGCCTTCTGTACAAGCAAACAAAAGCTATCGCTTATCATTTTGGCTTTTGCACTAGGCTATAGAAATAAAGCATCAGTACGATGCAGCCACCGAGAAACAGTGCCAACAATGCTATCCACTGCTTGGCAGTGACGGGTGACGGCAAGGCGAGCCAGTTGAGCAGCACATAGCCGCCCGACACGATAACGGACGCCGGCACTACCCTGCCCCATGAGAAATACATTGACTTGGAGCGCCCAAACAAGGGCTTGCCCCTTAGATAAGCAACCAGCGCCAGCACTGCAGCCAACATCACAGCCAGCAGAGCAAAGCGCATGGCTATGCGCCCCACGTTGAGCATACTGTAGTCTGGCATAGCCAACACGGCTCCCCATATAAGGAAATATGCTAGCAGCAATGCAAAATATATGTCGGATTTGCTTATCACTTTCTCCTTACTCCGTATTTGCTACAATCCCGCCAGCTCTACCACCTTATCTACGGCAGCGTCGATACCTGTGGTGTCCTTGCCGCCAGCAGTGGCGAAATGAGGTGCACCGCCACCGCCACCCTGGATAAGCTTAGCGGCCTCTCTCACCAGATTGCCGGCATGCAGATTGCGCTCTGTCACAAGGTCTTTGCTTATCATCACGGTAATGAGCGGCTTGTCGTCACTCTTGCTGCCATATACGCAGAAGGTCTTCTCGGGCAGCACATTGGCAACTTGGAAGGCAAGATCCTTGACGGTGTTGGCAGGTATATCGGCAATAAACACGTGCTTCACTACCCTCACGCCGTCGGCATTGACCTCGGCAGCCTCGATTATCTCGTTGCGCACCTTCATCAGACGCTCCTTCTGCGCCTCTTCCATCTGCTTGTGGAGCTCGGCGTTCTCTGCGATAGTCTTCTGTATGGCAGCCTTTATATCCTTCTGGCCAAGGATGTCGCGGATGGTAAAGAGCATCTCCTCCATCTGGTAGAGACTCTCCTCGGCAACCTCACCGGTGATGGCCTCGATACGGCGCACTCCGGCAGCCACGCTACTCTCCGACACGATGCGCACAAAGCCTATCTGTCCCGTGGCCTTTACATGGCAGCCACCGCAGAACTCGATGCTATTGTCAAACTGCACCACGCGCACCTTGTCGCCGTATTTCTCACCAAAGAGTGCCATGGCACCCAGCTTCTTGGCTTCCTCCAGCGGCATGTCGCGATGATCTTGAATAGGTATGTTCTGGCGTATACGAGCATTGACTATGCGCTCCACCTTGCGCAGCTCCTCATGGGTAACCTTCTGAAAATGACTGAAGTCAAAGCGCAGCCCCTCTGGAGTTACCAGCGAGCCCTTCTGCTCCACATGAGTACCAAGCACTTCACGCAGTGCCTGGTCGATAAGGTGGGTGGCAGAGTGGTTGGCCTCCGAGGCACGGCGACGCTCCAGGTTAACCTTAGCCATGAAGTCAGCCTCGGGATGCTCGGGCATCTTGGCAGTGAGGTGGATGGGCAGGTTGTTCTCACGCTTCACGTCAAAAATCTTCACCTCCTCGCTATCGCTCACCAGCACACCGCTGTCGCCTACCTGACCACCCATCTCAGCATAGAAAGGAGTATGGTCGAGCACCAGCTCGTAGTACACCTTATTCTTCTGCTCTATGCGGCGGTATTTGAGTATACGGCACGGATGCTCTGTCTCGTCAAGGTAATGGGTCTGCGTCTCACCCTGAGCCAGCACCACCCAGTCGGAGGCGTCGATGGCGGCAGCATTGCGGGCACGCTCTTTCTGCTTCTGCATCTCGGCGTCAAAGGCCTTGGTATCAACGCTCAGTCCCTGCTCATGGCAGATAAGCTCCGTGAGGTCGAGGGGGAAGCCGAAAGTGTCGAACAGCGTAAATGCCTGTACACCGTCAATCACAGTCTTGCCCTGTTTCTTGGTGTCGCTAATCACGCCATCCAGCAGATTGATACCCGTGGCCAGCGTACGCAAGAAAGCCTCTTCCTCCTCCTTCATAACCTTGGAGATGAGCACTTTCTGACCCTCCAGCTCAGGGTAGGCCTCACCCATCTCGCCGATGAGAGTGGGCAGCAACTTATACATAAACGCTTCTTGGAAACCGAGGAAAGTGTAGCCATATCTCACAGCGCGGCGGAGTATACGGCGTATCACATAGCCTGCCTTGGCATTGCCTGGCAGCTGACCGTCGGCAATAGAGAAAGCAATGGCGCGAACATGGTCGGCAATCACGCGCATGGCCACGTCCTTCCTGGCGTCCTTGCCATACTCGGCGCCGCTCAGGCTACTGATAGCCTTTATCAGTGGTTGGAAGACGTCGGTGTCGTAGTTGCTCTTCTTGCCCTGCAGCGCCATACACAGACGCTCGAAACCCATACCCGTGTCAATGACCTTGGCGGGCAGCGGCTCCAGTGAGTGGTCGGCCTTGCGGTTATACTGCATAAAGACGAGGTTCCATATCTCGATGACCTGAGGATTGTCCTTGTTCACCAACTCAGCGCCGGGCACCTTGGCCTTCTCTTCGTCGCTGCGCAGGTCGATATGTATCTCCGAGCACGGACCGCACGGCCCTGTATCACCCATCTCCCAGAAGTTGTCGTGCTTGTTGCCGTTGATTATATGGTCTTTGGGCAGATACTTCTCCCAGTAGCCGGCAGCCTCGTTGTCGCGCTCCAGCCCCTCGTCGGGAGCACCCTCAAACACAGTAGCATACAATATCGTCTTGTCTATCTTGAGTACGTCCACCAGATACTCCCATGCCCAGGCAATAGCCTCTTGCTTAAAGTAATCGCCGAAGCTCCAGTTGCCCAACATCTCAAACATGGTGTGGTGATAGGTGTCGTGGCCCACCTCTTCGAGGTCGTTGTGCTTGCCGCTCACGCGCAGACACTTCTGCGAGTCGGTAACACGACGGCTCTTAGGCTCCGCGTTGCCCAGGATTACATCCTTAAATTGATTCATACCCGCGTTGGTGAACATCAGCGTCGGGTCATCCTTCACAACCATAGGAGCAGAGGGCACCACAAGGTGACCTTTCGACTCAAAAAAACTCTTAAAAGAATTTCTAATTTCTTTTGCTGTCATCATATTTTGCATTTTCTGTTTTTATTTGACCGCAAAATTACGAATAAATCATTACATTTGCAGTCTAAAACACAAATAAAACGCTCTTATGGCTCTCAACACCAACAAAGACCTTAAGAAATACTACTCCATCCAGGAAGTAGCAAAGATGTATGATGTCAACGAATCGCTGCTCCGTTATTGGGAGACAGAGTTTCCACAGCTCAAGCCACGCCGTGCCGGCAGAGACATACGCCAGTACTCCAAGGACGACGTGAAGCTCATCGGAGTAATCCACGACCTTGTTAAACGCCGTGGCATGAAGCTCGCCGCAGCCCGCGACGTGCTCCGCAAGAACAAAGACGGAGCCTACCGCAGCAACGAGGCCATTGAGACACTCCAGGCTATTCGTGCCCAGCTCGTAGAGCTCCGCACAAACCTCGGCGGTGTTGTCGCTGACCACGAGTATGAGATTGAACAACAGTAGATAACAGAATTTCAATCTTCAATTTTCAATTAATAATCCCGTGTTTACCGGAATAATAGAATCCATGGCCACCGTGAGGGCCATCAGCCGCACAGGCGACAACCTTGACCTCACTCTATCGAGCCCCATCACCGACGAGTTGAGCGTAGCACAGAGCCTCGCCCACAACGGCGTGTGCCTTACCATTACAGACAAGAGTAAAGAGTCAAGAGTAGGAAGTCAAGAGCTATATACCGTCACCGCTATGCGTGAGACTATCGAGCGCACTAATATCGGGCTGCTCAAAGTGGGCGACCTGGTCAATATTGAGCGCTCCATGCCCGCCAACGGACGCTTCGACGGCCACATAGTGCAAGGCCACGTCGATACCACCGCCGAATGCATAGGTCTCGAAGATGCCAACGGCAGCTATATCTACACCTTCCGCCATCCCTTCGATCCCGCTATGGTCAAGCGCGGCTATTTCTGCGCCGACAAGGGTAGCGTCACCGTCAACGGCGTGAGCCTCACTGTATGCAATCCAACTGACGACACCTTTCAGGTGAACATCATTCCCTTTACCTACGAAAACACCAATTTCCAAAGCATCCGCCCAGGCACCATTGTCAACATAGAGTTTGACATCCTCGGCAAGCTCGTGGCACGTATGCAGCAGTTGGGCTGACAATAGTCTTTCATATACAAACAAAGTCGCAAAGCAAATTGCCTTGCGACTTTGTCGTTTCATAGAGTGCTCTCCCCTACTCTACCGGGGCAGGCTCCATATTGGTATAGACCGTCTGAACGTCGTCGAAGTCCTCCAGCTTCTCCACCATCTTGTCGATGGTCTCGCGCTGCTCCGCTGTCACGCTCTTCAGGTCGTTGGGCACATAGGTAAACTCGCCGCCCACGTCTTCGTAGCCGTTCTCCTCGAGATATTTCTGTATCTCGCCGTAGCTCTTCGGGTCACCGTAGATAGTCAGCGTGCCCTCCTCAGGGTCTTCGTCATACTCATCCTCCACGCCGAGGTCAATCACGTCAAGGATAAACTCGTCCATGTCCATACCGTCCTTCTTCTTGAAGGTAAACACGCACTTGTGGTCAAACAGAAACGCGAGGCTACCCATTGTGCCGAGGTTGCCACTGAACTTGTTGAACACCGAGCGTACATCGGCCACGGTGCGGGTGGGATTGTCAGTCAGTGTGTCCACAAAGATAGCAATGCCGTGGGGACCGTATCCTTCGTAGGTCATGTTCTTATACTCGCTCTGGTCCTTGCCCATAGCGTTTTTGATAGCGCGTTCGATATTGTCTTTCGGCATATTCTCGCGCTTGCACACAGCGATAATGCTTCGCAGTGCAGGATTGTTCTCGGGCTCGGGGCCGCTCTGCTTCACGGCAATGGCAATCTGCTTGCCCAACCTAGTGAACGTCTTGGCCATGTGGCCCCATCTCTTCAGCTTTGCTGCCTTGCGGTATTCAAATGCTCTTCCCATAGTTTTATTTGACGATTTAATTATTTTACGATTTCACAAGCTTTATCTTAGTTCTGCGTTAAGTTTCTGCTTAAACTGAGCGATAAGACTTTGCATCACGTGGTCGATGTGCTTGTCGGTAAGCGTCTTCTCCGTGTCTTGCAGGGTGAAGTTGACTGCATAGCTCTTCTTGCTCGCGGGCAGATTCTTGCCCTCGTATACATCAAAGAGTTCCACCTTCTTGAGCAGATTGCGTTCCGTCTGGTAGGCCACAGTCTCTACCTGGAGGAAGCTTACCTCCTTGTCAATCAGCAGTGCCAGATCGCGGCTCACAGCAGGATACTTGCTTATCTCGGTGAAGCTCACCTTGTTCTTGCGGCACTTCTTCATCAGTGCCTCCCAGTCGAGGTCAGCGTAGTACACCTGCGTCTTCAGCTCCGCCAGCTTTAAGGCCTTAGGGCTTACCACGCCCAGCGTGGCATAAACCTTGCCATTGCGGTCCTCTATCTGCAACGCTGCCGAGTAGATGTCCTGCGTGCACTCCTTGAAGAAGAGCTGTCCCAGACTGATGCCCAAACGGCTGAAGATATCCTCCACATAGCCCTTGAGGTTATAGAACGAGAACTCCTCGTTGGCGTGAGCCCATGAGCCCTCCACACGCTTGCCCGTGATCCACAGGCCGAGATGCATGCACTCGTCGTAGGGAGCCAGGGGCTGACCCTCTTTGCGGTCGTCAGCGGCATAGGAGTACTCCTTGCCAAACTCATACATCATCAGATTGGGGCACTTATGATTAATATTGAAGCGCAGCGACTCCAGACCGCCAAACAGCAGTGTCTGTCGCATCACGCTCAGGTCCTCACTCAGCGGATTCATCAACCTCACGCTACGGTCAGCGGGATAGCTATCCAGTCCCTCGTAGTAGGCGGCACGCGTCAGCGAGTTGTTCATTATTTCATTAAAGCCCTGCGCCGTCAGCTGCTCGCTGATGCGCTGCTGTAGCCTGTTACTACGGTCCGTCTCGCCCTTCACAGTTAGTGACGAGCGTACCATCGACGGAATCTCTACATTATTATATCCGTATATGCGCAGGATATCCTCCACCACGTCGCACGGACGAGTGACATCCACCCTGTAAGCGGGCACCGTTAGGCTCAGGCCCTTGTCGGTTTCAGCATCAATCTTTACCTCGAGGCTCTGCAGGATGTTCTTCACAGTGTCCTTGCCGATGTTCTTACCCATCAGCTCGTAGGCATAATCGTAGTCCAGCTCCACCTTGAAGTCGTCAATAGGCTGCGGATACACATCCTTAATGTCCATGCTCACCTTGCCGCCAGCCAACTCGCAAGCCATGATGGCAGCCTGCTTTAAAGCGTAGATGGTGCCGTTGGGGTCAATGCCACGCTCAAAACGGAAGCTCGCATCAGTGCTCAGTCCGTGACGGCGTGCCGACTTGCGGATAGTTGTCGGGTTAAAGTACGCTGACTCAAACAGCACGTTAGTCGTCGTCTCATATGTGCCCGAGCCTTTACCGCCAAACACACCGGCGATACACATCGGCTCCTCCACGTTGCAAATAGCCAGATCCTCACTGCTCAGCTTGTGCTCCACTCCGTCGAGGGTGACAAACGGCGTGCCTTCTGCCAGGGTATCCACCACGATGGTGCGACCCTTGATCATGTCGGCGTCGAAGCAGTGCAACGGCTGTCCATACGCGTGTAGTATATAATTGGTGATATCTACGATATTGTTGATTGGACGCAGACCGATGATGTTCAGTTTCTGCTTGAGCCATTCAGGGCTTTCGGCTACGTGGCAGCCTGTTACACTCACTGCAGCGTAGCGCGGACAGCGCTGCTCGTCGCGTATCTGCACGTCTATCTCGAGGTCATGATTGTCCACGCGGAAAGCGTCAGTCGTGGGGCGATGTAGCGATGTCTTGTATCCATTCTGCACCAGCCAAGCGTAGAGGTCACGGGCCACACCATAGTGCGAACATGCGTCGGCACGGTTCGGCGTGATGTCCACCTCAATCACGTAGTCGCTCTCCAGCTGATAGTACTCGGCGGCGGGCATACCCACCTTAGTGTCCTGCGGCAGCACAATGATTCCGCTGTGGTCAGTACCCACGCCAATCTCATCCTCTGCGCATATCATGCCCATGCTCTCCACTCCGCGCAGCTTACTGCGCTTGATGGTAAACGACTGGTCACCGTCGTAGAGCACAGTGCCGAGGGTGGCCACCACCACTTTCTGGCCGGCAGCCACGTTAGGTGCACCGCACACTATCTGCGAGGGCTCTGCCTCACCGATGTTCACGCTGCACACATGCAGATGGTCAGAGTTGGGATGCATCTCACAAGTCAGCACTTCGCCAATCACCAGACCTTTGAGGCCGCCCTTGACGGACTGCACCTCCTCTACCGAGCCAACCTCAAGGCCTATCGAAGTCAGAGCGTCAGCCGTCTGCTGCGGAGTAAGGTCAAAATCCACATACTCCTTCAACCATTTATACGAAATATTCATAAAGGTAATTTACGATTTCACAATTTACAATGTACAATTTATGTACTATGAGATATCTAGCTATTTATTTTCGGCGGGCAAATTTACACATTTTTTTCGTAACAACAAAATTTTGTGGGTATCTCCCGCAAATTAGGGCTGCTTTATTTGAGCCCTGCCTTCAGCGAACGAATGACAGCGGAGTTGAAACCAGCGTGGTCAAGTTCGTTGAGACCCTTGATGGTAACGCCTCCGGGAGTGGTGACCTTGTCGATAGCTTCTTCTGGATGCCAATCGGTGGCTTTGAGCAGCGACACTGCACCCTGCATAGTCTGGAGAGCTATTTGCTTGGCTTGCTGTGGATAGAAGCCCATCTCACATCCACCCTCCATTTGGGCACGGATGTAGCGCATCACGTATGCTATGCCGCACGAGGCCATCATCATGCCCGGACCAACGAGCTTTTCATCCACCACGAGTGTGTCGCCATCTATGGCGTACAACTCTTCCACTACTTTCAGGCTCTCTTCGGTGGCGGTGGAACCTTTCGCGATAAAGGTCATGCTAGCTCCAAACTCGGCGGCGATATTAGGGATAGCATAGAAATACTGCCCCTCTTCACCGAGAGCATTGGCTATCATTGATGTGGTGAAATTGGCTGCATTGGAGACGATGACTTGCGTCTGCAGACTGAGATCGTGCTTTATCTCCGCCAGCACCTGCTGCATGAGCCACGGCTTAACCACGAGCACAATGATGTCGGCACCGCGTACGGCCTCTCGATTGTCGGTAGTTGTCTTGAGGGCTGGATACTGCTGCCTGAACTGCTCCAGCAACTGCTCGTTTTTATCGGCAATAGTGATATTGCTGATTTTTCCACTCTTTGCCCATCCCTTGATGAGCGCGCCGCCCATATTGCCGGCGCCGATGACTGATAGTTTCATTGTTGTTTGAAAGCAAAGACTTGCAGTGTTAGTGCAAGTCTTTTTTGGTTGTGGAGATAATGGGATTCGAACCCATGACCCCTTGCATGCCATGCAAGTGCTCTAGCCAGCTGAGCTATACCCCCGTTGTAAAGTTTATAGTTGAGAGGGATTTTGTGGGTGCAAAAGTAATTGTTTTTCCGCACACGACCAAAGAAATACAAGAAAAAATGTTTGGCAGCAAAAAAATAGACGCCGCAGGAGTAACCTACAGCGTCTATCGAGGGAGAGTTATTTTTTATTCTTGCGGAGTCTCCTCAGCAGTAGCCTCGGCTGCTGGTGCTGCTGGCTCGGCGGACTGCTCCTCGTTGCGGATACGGTCTGCGAGTTCTGCGAGGTTAGCCTTGAGGGTCTCTATCTTCTTCATCATCGTATCGATGAGGGCTGAGCCTTTCTTCGAGTTGGTAGTGAGGAAAGAGATATTGTTCTCGTAAGTAGCGAGTTCTGCCTTGCGTGCCTCATAGAGACGGATAAGGCTGTTGCCGGAGGGTGCTGAGCCAGAGCGGTCGGCCTTGGCTCCGCCTTGATTGCGGCGCGGTGTGCGGAGATTGAACTCCTTGTAAAGCTTATCGACCACCTCGCGATATTTGGCGTAGATCTTATCCTTGTTCTTGAAAGGCACGTGGCCTATGCTGTTCCACTCGTCTTGGAGCTGGCGCACTACCTCGCCTACGTCTTCGCCGCCCTCTATGGCGAGAGCCTCGAGTTTCTCGATGACGGTCTTTTTCTTGACGAGGTTTTCGCTCTCTTCCTTGTGCTGGTCGCCGAGGACAGTCTTCTTCTTGTCGAAAAACTCGTTGCAAGCGGCGTTGAAGCGCTCCCAAAGGGCATTGCTGGTCTTATGGGCTGTGGCACCAATCTCTTTCCACTCTTTCTGCAGCTGGATGAGCTGGTTGGTGGTGGCGGTCCACTGTGTGCTCTCCTTGAGCGCCTCAGCCTGCTCTACGAGTGCCAACTTCTTGGCTGCGTTCTCGGAGTAGGTCTTCTTCTGCTCTTTGAAGTACTCGGCTTTCTTGGCGAAGAAGTTATCGCAGGCTGCACGGAAGCGCTCGAAGATTTTGGTGTTCATCTTCTTGGTGGCGCGACCGATGGTCTTCCACTCTTCCTGCAGGGCAATAATCTGTTTAGTAAGGCCTTCCCACTGTGCATAGCCATTGATATTGTCGGTTTCGATGGCCTCTATCTCTTCACAAATTGCTGTCTTCTTGGCGAGGTTCTCCTCCTCTTTCTCCTTGAGGCTGTCAAAATACTGTGCATGACGCTTATTGACGGCTGTTGAGGCTGTCTTGAAACGGTTCCATAGTTCTTCGCGCTCCTCCTTGGCCACAGGGCCTATCTCGCGGAACTCTTGGTGGAGCTGCTGCAGGGCGTGGGAGGCACGTATGATATCGGGCTCGTCGATAAGCTGCTCGGCTGCCTCACAGAGGCGTGTCTTGGCCTCAAGGTTTTTCTTGAAGTCATAATCGCGTAGCGCAGAGTTAGTCTTGAGCAGGTCGTAGAACTGGTCTTGGCAGAACTGAAACTGCTTCCACACTTCGTTGGCTGCGCTTTCGGGTATTGGTTTTATCTCTTTCCACTCTGCCTGTAGTTTGCGGAAAGTGTCGTATGCTTTGTTGGCTTCCTCTGGCGAAGTGCTGATAGCCTTTATCTCTTCAATAATGGCACGCTTACGCGCGAGGTTAGCTTCCTTTTTCTTCTCGTTGTCCTCTATTTGCTTAGCGCGTACTTCCTTCATGATGGCGAGTTGTGCCTTGAGTTCTTCCTCTAGGGGGTCTTCCTCAGGGGTGAATTCCTCGGCATTGCCTCCGGCTGCCACAAAGTCAGCCAGAGCCTTGGCTCTCTCTTCACGCTGTAAGCGATAGAATGCTTGTTTGAGCTGCTCCTGCGATGCACGTGAGCCGGCATCGCCGCTGGCAGCAATGGCTGTGATGCACTCCACAATGCCTTCCTTGGTAGTGGGAAGTGCGGTAGGCTCCTCTTCTTCTGCGGGTTCCTCTTCTGCGAGTTCCTCGGCTACAGGTTCTTCTGCTACAGGTTCTTCTGCTACAGGTTCTTCTGCTACAGGAGCGGGTTTTTCTTCAGGTGCAGGAGTTTCTTCAACTTCTTCTGCTGCGGGTTCTTTAACCTCTTCCTCTGCAACAGGCTCTTCTACGGGAGCGGGAGCAGGGGTTTCTACGGGTTGCTCAACAGAGGGCTGCTCTTGCAGTTCGTCTGTTCTGGGGTCAGTAACATCTTTCATGTTTAATACGTTTAACAGTTTGTATTGGCCACAGGGTGGCGGGATTGTCTATAGCCGTCAAAAAGAACGGCATGCGAACTGCAAATAAAACACTTTTATTTTATATCAGCAAATTTTTGGATATTTTTTGATGTTTTTTTGACTTTTGAGACTACAAAAAACACAAAAATGCACGATAATTATATCCAATGACGGTGCTTGAATGCCCAGAAGCTGACCAGCGCGATACCTATAGATGCCACAGTGACCACGGGGAATCCCCACCACGTGTGCTCCATGCCATTGAGCAGGTTCATACCAAACAAGCTGGCCACCAACGTGGGGAACATCAGCACAATGCTGATGGTGGTCATCGTCTTCATGACAGAGTTAGTATTGTTGTTGATGATGCTGGCATATGTGTCCATCGTGGAGTCGAGGATGTGGGTGTAGATGTTGGTAGTCTCGCGTGCCTGATTCATCTCGATGGTTACGTCCTCTATCAGATCGGCGTCGAGCTCATCCACGGGCAGTTTAAACTTCAGCTTGGAAAGCAGCGTCTCGTTACCACGCAGCGAGGTGACGAAGTACGTGAGGCTGTCTTGCAGTCGCGAGAGTCCAATAAGATCTTCGTTGCTTATCTTCTGGTCGAGCTTCTGCTTAGACTCATCGATGAGCACGCTAATCTGCTTCAGACGCTTCAGATACCACACCGATGAGCTTAGGAAGAGTCTGAACACGAGATCCACAGCATCGGTAAAGCCCTGATTGCGCTTCTGCTGATAGCTCACAAAGTCTATCATCATATTGGTCTCATAGTTGCAGACCGTGATGCATACATCGTCGTGAATCAGTATGCCGAGAGGCACCGTGGTGTGTGGCGTGCGCGAACGTACCTCTTTTACATATGGTATACGCAAAATGATGAGCACCCATCCTTCGTCAAATTCATAACGGGCACGCTCATCCTTGTCTCGGATATCGTCCAAGAACCATTCCGGCACGTTCAGCTCGGTGGTCAGATAGTCTTCGTCTCTTTGCGTAGGACACGTAACCTGCACCCAGCAGTTAGGTTCCCATTCGCTCAATGTACGCAGTGTACGGTTGATGTTCCAAAATGTTCGCATTTTTAGTCCTCCACTGAAAAAGGCCCCGAGGCAGAGTGGAAGGATTAAAAACTGCTCACTTTGCCTCAATTCCGTTTGTTATTATCCGCGTAATAGTCGTCCATTAGATGGTAAGAATTTGAATTAACGGCTGCAAAAGTACAAATAAATTAGAAATTAGGAGTTAGGAATTAGGAGTTTTTTTTGAAAAACGATGATTTTTCGTTTTTTCTGTTACTCACTCGGTGCAGTACTCGCGCTCCACGGCGTTGGTCAAGTCCACAAAATCCTGCACGCTGAGCTGCTCGGGCCGCCTCGTGAGTATCTCGGCAGAGAGGAAAGCCGTATGATCAGGACTTGCAACTCTCTCATGGTCCAGCTGGGCTAGCAGTGGACGTATGGAGCCGCGCATCATCTTGCGACGCGGATTGAACGTTGTCTTCACCACTCGGCGAAACAGGCGCTCGTTACAACCGAGGTCGGTGACACTGTTGCGGGTGAAGCGCACTACGGCACTCTTTACCTTTGGGGGTGGATTAAAGGCGCTCTCCTCCACCGTAAACAAGTACTCTGTATCATACCACGCCTGTAGTAACACACTCAGTATGCCATAGTCTCTGTTGCCGGGACCAGAGCACAGACGCAGCGCCACCTCACGCTGTATCATGCCCGTGCAGCACGGTATGAGGTCGCGGTAGTCGAGCAT
>JAFZUB010000182.1 GCA_017618515.1 Bacteroidaceae bacterium | reverse complement strand
CTTGGTCCTCTCTGCGTTGATGAGCTCAAAGTCTTTGGCCTTGATGGTGAGGTCGTAGATGATATTGCTCAGGTCGCCGAAGTCCACGTTGCCGTCGATGAAGAGGGGGTTCTGGCTCTGACGGCCGAGGAATTTCATCTGGTCGAAGATTATCTTGCCGTTATTGATGGCTATGTCTTTGTTCTCCATAGCGAGGTCAAAGCCATAGAGATCTGAATAGACATGGATAGAGTCGGGCTTGAGCAGTCCGTTGAAGGTGAGCTGGTCGGTGGGGCCTTTGACGGTTATCTCGCCGTCGGCCCATCCCTGCAGGGCAATGGTGCCATCGTCGCTGAGGAAAGTGTTGAGCAGCATCGTGGGGAATCTGTTGAGGTCGAGGCTGGCATCAAGGGTGCCGCCTTGGCGCTCGTAGTAGTGACCGTCGAACACTGCCACCTCTTTGTCATCGCTTAGTATCTGTGCCACAACATAGTGGCCGTCTTCCTCAGGCATGTAGAATAGCTCGGTGCCAAGTTCGCCGATGTAGAGACCGTCATAATTGAGCTTGCGGCTTTGCAGCTGTCCAACGGCGGTGAAGCTTTGCGGGTTCTTGATGATATGTATATCGCCGTCGAGCCATCCGCTCATGCTGGGTATGAAGGGCACCACGTTGCTGATATCATGGAGGTTTATGTTGGCCAACGAGAGGGTGATATCTTGGTTAGGCTCATGGTTGAGACTATCGTCTTGAGCAATGGAGAAGAGCTTGATATTGGTCTGGTCATCGGCCAATAGGTCGATATTGGCATAGAGGTAGCCTGCCGAATCTACGCGGAGGTAGTTGTCGGGATTGACCTTGAAGTGGCGGTAGGCGAGTGTGGACACCTCGGGGATGAGGGTGAACGACATGCCGCCCATGCCGTCGAGCTTGACACGGGTGCCGATGTTGATGCCCTCGCGGCCCTTGTCGTCCTTGAAGTTGGCCATCACTTGGAGTCCGTCGCTGAGCAAGCTGCCATCGAGGGCTGCCTTGAAGCGGTTGGGGTTTTTCTTGCTGGTGTTTTCGATGTAAGCATTGAAGCGCAGGGCGTCGCTGTCCTGCACGATGGCGAGGCGTGAGTCCTCGAGTAGCAGTGCGCCGGTGCGGACATTGTTCATCTTCACATCAGCGTTGATGCCGGTGGCTATGCTGGTGGTGATGTCAGCGCGAAGAGTGTCGAAGCTATATCCGTTCATCAGCAGTATTTGCTGGAGCGGGTTGTCGCTGCCTGCATTGAGGTGTAGCCTCATTTCTGGCAGCATCTGACGCAGGGCATTGTGGTCAAGTTGTGCGGCACTTATCTTGGTAGACAACTCGTCAGCTACATTGGCGAGGTCGCTGATGAGCTGTGCGAAAGGCTCCTCAGCGCGTGCCCTGAGTGTCATGTCACCAGAGTTGAGGAAGATGTGGGTGGAGTCGGGACTGGTGCCGAGACCGAAGTTGATGGCGCCGCCTGGATAGCCGAGGCGCGAATCAACAGCGTTGAGGTCGTCGATGGTGCCGCCGAGGGCCATCTTCTGGTTTTTCTCTTCATAGAAGCCTTTGAGATGGACATCGGCCATATAGTACATATCGTCCTGGCCAATACCGAAGGGCTTGAGGCTGAGGCGATAGATACTGCCGTCGAGCGAGCCGCTGAGTCTGCCGTCCTGCTGGCTGGCGGTAAAGTCGAGGTTGGCCTTGAGCCATGAGTTGTCAGCATTGATGGTGCCCTCTGCGTTGTTGCCGTTGAGCTGTGCCTTGAGGCGTATGTTGTCAAGTGGCAGCCCTCCGTAGGAGAAGTTGCCGAGATTGGCGTCGATATTGAGTGTAGTGCCAGAGGAGAGGAAGTCGGTGCCCTTTCCACTGATATTGAATTCTCCGCTCATGGTATTGAGCCCTGAGCCAGGCAGGAAGTTCTGGAAGGGGAACTGTCGTGCGATGAGGCGTCCGTTGTAGGCCATGCTGTTGGCGTCAAACTTGCCTGTGAAGCTGAGGCTGCCCTTGCCGCTGTAGATTGTGTTTTTGTTAAGGTTAAACTGGCTGCCGCGGAAGTCCACATCGCCACCGATACGGGTGCCATTGGGTATGCGCAATGTGCTCTGCAGGTCTTTGGGCATCATGCGGCGCAGGAAGCTTGCATCCTTGAGTGAGATATCGTAGTGCAGGCGTCCGTTGCGACGGCGGTCGGAGCTAATCTGGTTGAGGCGTCCGCTGAGGCGCATCTCCATGTTGCCCGGTATATTGAGGTGGCAGTAGTCGATGTCAAGGTCATCCATCGTGCCCTCGGCACGCATATTGATATTGACGGGTTTGTCGGGCAGTTGCTTGCCGAGGTCGCCCAGAGCATCGCCGCCCAGCAGCATGATATCTTTCTTGCCCACGTCGCCTTTCACCTTGATGTGCATACGGTCGTCGTCGCCTATCTGCACATCGGCATCCAGCTTGCTGTTGGGTGTTTCTATGTGGCCGTTGCTAAGGCTGACAAGGGTGGAGTCGTAGTGCAGGGCGCCGCTCATATTGGTAAGCTCCAGACCACTCTTTTCCTTGAGGTTCAGGCGTTCAAGATTCATGTCGATGCCATCTTTGCCGAAGGAGAAGTCGCGGGCATTGAGATTGAGTTCCGGCATAAAGAGGTGGCTGGTGTCGAGTCCTTTCACGGGTTTCTCATAGGGCACGTCATAGCCCACATTCTTGGCATTGAGGATTATTTCGCCAGCCTTATACTCTTCGTCCTTGAGGTCGATGTCCGCCTGCTTGAGGCTGAGATTGTTGACGTCGCCCTTTAGGTGCATGTATTCTTGGAGAGGACCCTCGACTCTCGACTCTTGACTCTCGACTCTTGATTTCAAACTTAAGTCAAACTTGGTGTCCTCCACCTTCAGTTCGCCCAACGCAAGACGCCACTCTACGGGCTCCGACGGCGTGGTGTCTACTGCTGCGGTGTCGCTCAGCACTATGCGCATATCGGCCCCTTTCAGCCGCACACGATTAACATCGATATGCTTCTGCTTGAGGTCGCAGACGGCAGGAATGTCCATCTTCAGCAGACGGAACTGGCCCTCGACATGTGTGTCGCTAATAAAGTCTTTGGTATTCAGCTTGGCCTCACGCAACTCAAAGCCATTGAGGTCCACCTGGCCCTTAAACAAGGGCAGCACTTTGATGTCGAGCAGCAGTTCGCGGGCAGCTACCACGGTGTCGCCTTTGTCCACTGCACTCATATTGTCTACCTCCAAATCGAGCCACGGAGAGAGTCTCACCTTCTCAATCTTGACCTCCATGCCTGTCTCCTTGCTCAGGTATTCCTCAGCCAAGCCTTTGAGCCATTGCTGCACGGGGGGCAGATAGATAGCAACCACCAGTAACAGGATAAAAATGACCACCGAGAGCACTATCCTCCCGAGCCATTTCAAAATAATTGCCGGCAGTCGCTTAATATTCATGATGCGCAAAGATACTAATTATAATTGATAATGGGGAATTGATGATTGAAAATTAAGTAAAAAACACGTCTTCTTTCTTTCAATCATTCAACTTTTCGCCTTTTCAGTTTATCACCTTTCCTATCCCGCAGGTGCGCTCAAACCATTCAGCCAGCTTGCGCATAGGCAGTACGCTGACGCTGAAGTACCACGCCATCGGCACGAAGCAGAACAGGAAGCGCTTGGCAGAGAAGGCGAGCACATTTTGCACTGTGTCCCATTGGTAGTCAACGTGATAGAGCACGAGTATATAGCCTGCCAATCCGAGCAGGATGGCGCAGATAAGCCAACCGCTGAAACTATCGGAGGTGCGATACTTCGTTCTTCTCAAGAGTCTGTAGAAGAGTAAAACGAGTACCATGATGAGCGCGAGATTGAAGGTCCAACCATAGAACTCGCCGCCACTCATCAGTCCCCAGATGCCGCTTAGGATAGTAAGCATCTTCTCTCCGTCCCAGAAAGGATGCATTATTAGTGCGCTCTCCGAGGTGAGTCCGCATGCATGGCTGCATACCGTCCACAGCACAAGGGGCAGCAAGGACAACAGACAATAGACAACGGACAATGGACGGCGGAATTGCTTTCTCCGTATCGCGGTGGCCGCGACTAACAGCAGCGCCACACCAATGAACACTATTCCCTCGGCACGCATCCACACATTCACTGCCAGCAATACAGCGCATAGTCGCAAATCGTGGATTTCGCGCCGCTCCAGCCAAAGGCACAGATATATTATCGCGGCAGAGGCCACGCAGGCATGCATCACATTGGTCATGGAGTGGGAGGCAAATGATGTCATCTCCGGAGTGAGCATTATGCCCATCAGCGCCAGCATCGAGGCTGTGTGGGTTAGCTTGCGCCGACACAGGCCATATAAGCCAAAGAGGAAGCCGAGATATATGAAGGCGGGCACGGCTTTGGAAGTTGCTGCACCAAATATATATACATACGCATAGGAGAACTGCAGCATAGGCATATAGCCCATGGCACTGCCGGCGTGGTGGAGCGAGGGGATATAGCCTGGCTCGAAGAGGCTCATGCGCAGATAGGTGCCCTCCTGCGAGCAGACATAGCCGAAGGTATCGAACGCCGCCATCGAGTCACGGTCGTAGGTGGGGTAGATGAGGCACTTGCTGATGTTGATGTACTCCAAGTATATTACGCCCACGAATAGCAGCAGCCATACGAGGTTGAACCAAGAGAATGATTGAAATTGAGGCTTGAGGTTTGAGACTTGAGATTTAAGGTAAGAGAGTTTGAAAGATTTGTAGTTTAAGGCTGTTGTAGCAGCGAGCAGAGCTAGTGTCAATACCGTCATATTCGTGCGGCTGAGCGCGAGGCCCACCCAGTCCATCAGGAGCATGCACACGGTGATGACGCCCAAGCCTACGGGCAAGGCAAAGCCCAGCCGCTCCAAAAGAGAGGCCTTACTTGCTATGCGCCACAGCAGCAGCAATCCTATAATGAATGGCAATAAAAGCATACTCAATCTTCAATCCTCCCCCATCCCCAAAATCTTCAGCACTCCCCCTTCATGGGGGAGCGGGGAGGGGGTCTTTAATACGGCACATAATCCTCCGCATTCATCGGCAGCACATCAATGATTGGCATCGTGTCGCAGGGAGAGTCCACCATGTCGCGATGCAG
>JAFZUB010000181.1 GCA_017618515.1 Bacteroidaceae bacterium | reverse complement strand
GGACTCGGCCTTTCGCCTTCTGGCCGCTACGCCACCATCAGTACCTGGTGGTACGACCACGAGGGCAAGCAGCAGCGCCGCAATGAACTCCTCAATCTTGCTAGCGGCAGCCAGAGCGTAGTTCCCCTTAGCGGCCTACGCTGGATGCCTAAGTCCGACCGTCTCCTCGGCATTCGCACCGTCGATGGAAAACGGCAGCTCGTCAGCTACTCGCCTGATGACTTTGGCGAGCAGATACTCTGCGCCGATCTTCCCGCCGACAATTACGCAATGTCGCCTACCGAGGATTTCCTCATCCTTACCAAGAGTGAGGATGGCCCCAACCGCGAGAGCGGAGTCTATGAGATACTCAATCCCGAGGACCGCCAGCCCGGCTACCGCAAGCGTACTAACCTCTCGCGCTTCGACCTTAGTACAGGGCTCCTGCAACCCCTCACCTTTGGCAATCGCAATGTTACCCTCGACGCCATAGCTCCCGATGGTAGCTACATTGTCTTTACCGTGAGTGAGAACGCCATGGGCCCGCGCCCCACAGAGATTAGTTCTGCCTATCGTCTTAACCTACAGACCATGGTGTGCGATACCCTCTTCGAGAACGACGGCTTTGTAAGCACCCTGACTCTGCTGCCCGGCACCGACAAACTCCTTGTCAAGGGTAGCGCTGAGGCTTTCCACCGCATTGGATGCACACTGCCTGAGAGTCTTACCCCCAACTACTATGACTTTCAGCTTTTCTTGCTCGATATCAATACCCGTCAGGTGCAGCCCCTCACCTGCGACTTCACTCCCGCCATACAGACCGTCAAAGCACAGCGCGATGGTAAGGCTGCCTACTTCACTGCCGAGAATGGTGATTCCGTCAGTCTCTATCGCTACAACGTAGCCAACTCTACCATCACCCGCGTGGACCAGCCCCTCGAGCTTGTGCAAGACTTCGCCCTCTCAACCGACGGCAGCACCCTGCTATATTACGGCAGCGGTCCCTGCACCCCGGAGACGCTCTACTCTATGAAGTTGGAAAATGCAGGATCTTCAGTTTCCTCCAAAAAGGGTGGACGGAAGGGAGGTCTTTCAGTTATAAAAGACTCTGACCCCACTCGTATGGCGGAAGTCGCCCTAGGCACATGCCACGACCTGCGTTTCCATAGCAGTCGCGGCTATGACCTTACCGCGTTCTACTATCTGCCGCCCGACTTCAATCCAGCTGCCAAGTATCCCGTCATTGTAGATTACTACGGCGGTTGCACTCCCACCTCCAAGCGCTTTGGTGGAGGCGGTCATTACCCTGCTCACTATTGGAACGCGCTGGGCTATGTGGTGCTCTGCTGCAATCCGTCTGGCGCCTCCGGCTTCGGACAGGAGTGGGCTTCGCGCCATGTCAACACCATGGGCGAGGGAGTCGCCGAAGATATCATCGAGACAGTGCGCTACTTCAGCGACCACAATGCATGGGTTGATGCTGGTGCCATCGGCTGCGTCAGCGCCAGCTATGGTGGCTTTATGACACAGCTGCTGTTGACCAAGACCGACATGTTTGCTGCAGGCATTAGCCACGCCGGTATCTCTGACCACACCAGCTACTGGGGCGAGGGCTACTGGGGTTATACCTATAGCCAGGTTAGCGCCGCCAACTCCTATCCATGGACACGCAAAGATCTCTACGTAGATCGCTCGCCGCTCTACAACGCCGACAAGATACACACGCCGTTGCTCTTCACACACGGCACCGCCGACACCAATGTGCCAGTAGGCGAGAGCATACAGATGTACACGGCTCTCAAGCTGCTTGGAGTGCCCACCGCCTTTGTCCTTGTCGAGGGCGAGAACCATGGCATCATGGACTTCCATAAGCGCAAGAAATGGATTAACACTATGGTTGCTTGGTTCGACAAGTACCTCAAGCACCAGCCCGCTTGGTGGGATGCCATTTATACACCTAAGAATCTTTAACTTTTTTATAATAAATTATTTGGTATTTATAATTATGAAACAGACATTATCAACACTCGGACTGGTGGCAGTCCTAATCTTGAGTGCAATCGTTTGGCCCGGATGCACTTCAAAGGAGAAAGCAGTTGCCGATACGCTCAGCGTGGCCGCACATGATACCGTCGCATCAGTTGCTGCAGATACAGTTGCGGCGGAAACAGTTGATGCAGACAATCAAGCCGCTAAGGAGCAACAAATAACAGAAGTAAAGACATTCTTAGAAAGTTTTTACAAAGGATTGGACAGAAATATAATAGATTATAAGCTTGTCAAGAAGCATACCACCGCCAAAGCCGTGCGATATTTGAAGGACATGTACGACTATGACTGCGATGGCGGTGACTGCATGGCAACATGGCTGTTCGCCTATGAAGCCGGCGGCGACACAGGTCCGCTAAAAAAGCGTACCATCGAATCGATAGACGAAAATACCTATAAGGTTACTAGCGTATATGATAACTCTGATGGTGACTATAAGTATGTAGTAAAACTTGGTATAGTAAAGGAGAACGACACTTATAAGATAGATACCATTGAGCCTATGTCATAGCACAGCTATGGCGAGTAATTCCTATTATCTTGAAGTGAAGCGCATACTTTTCATTTGTTTAGGCAATATCTGCCGCTCACCGATGGCTGAGACCATCTTCCGCCAACTTGTGGAGGAGCGTGGTCTTGAGGATAGTTTCGAGGTGGACTCCGCAGGCCTTATCGACTACCATGAGGGCGAGATGGCAGACAACCGTATGCGTCGCCATGCGTCGATGCACGGCTACCATATCACCCATCGTTCGCGCCCAATAGAGCTGGCTGACTTTTCGCACTTCGATTACATCATTGGCATGGATCGTCAGAACATCCGTGCCCTTGAGTC
>JAFZUB010000180.1 GCA_017618515.1 Bacteroidaceae bacterium | reverse complement strand
TGGCCCCCATGTTGGGTATGCCACCGGTGTAGATGCCAATGGCTACGGCGCATACTTGCGCGAATTGTTGTGGGTCGCTCTCTCCCTTGAAGAGGAAGAACCCGGCCAGGCTGACAATCAGCACTGCCGTGAGGCCGCTGAGGAAGGCTTTCAGGGCTTTGCTGGTCGACCAGTGGGTGAGGCTGCATGAAATGAGCATCAGCGGGATGGCGAGCGGGATGCAGATACTGCCCGCCAGATTGTTGAGGGACAAGAGACTTGTGTCGTGTAGCCAGGGGGTGAGGTTCGCCACCAGGAGACCTATGACATACAGCACAGCCATGGGGCTGACCTTGTCAATCCAGCGCCATCGGCGGGCGAGGAGCATGACGAGTGCCGGGGTGGCTGCGAGGTATAGAAGGTAAAGTATGATAGGGCTTCCTGTATTTTACGATTCGTCTTTCCCCATTGCGTCCAGTTCCTCTTTTAGGTACTGGCCTGTGTAGTTGTCGGGCTGTTGGGCCAGTTCTTCGGGAGTGCCTTCGAACATGATTTGCCCACCCTGTCGGCCGCCTTCGGGACCCATGTCGATTATCCAGTCGGCCACTTTGATGACGTCCATGTTGTGCTCGATAACCAGCACGCTGTTGCCTTTGTCGACCAGTCGTTGCAGCACCTCCATGAGCACACGGATGTCCTCGAAATGGAGGCCTGTAGTGGGTTCGTCGAGGATGTAGAGGGTGTTGCCGGTTTCGGGGCGTGCCAGCTCAGTGGCAAGCTTGATGCGTTGTGCCTCGCCGCCGCTGAGGGTGGTGGACTGCTGTCCGAGCGTGATGTAGCCCAGACCCACCTCTTGGATGGTCTTCAGCTTGCGGTATATCTTGGGGTGCGGCTCGAAGAATTCGACCGCCTCGTTGATGGTCATGTCCAGCACGTCGGCAATGCTCTTCCCCTTATAGCGTATTTCCAGGGTCTCCCGATTGTAGCGTTTGCCATTGCACATTTCGCAGTTCACATACACGTCGGGCAGGAAGTTCATCTCGATGGTGCGCACGCCGGCCCCCTTGCAATGTTCGCATCGGCCTCCGCTGACGTTGAACGAGAAGCGGCCGGGCTTGTATCCGCGGATGCGGGCACTGGGCAGCTGGGTGAAGAGGGTACGAATCTCGTCGAATACGCCTACGTATGTGGCCGGGTTGCTGCGGGGGGTGCGCCCGATGGGGGATTGGTCAATCTCGATGACCTTGTCGATATGCTCGATGCCGGTGATGGACTTGTAGGGAAGCGGCTCTTTCTGCGAGTGGTAGAAATGCTGGTTGAGAATATGGTGGAGGGTCTCGTTGATGAGGCTGGACTTGCCGCTTCCGCTCACGCCGGTGATGCAGACAAAGCGGCGCAGGGGGAGGTCGAAGGTGACATCCTTCAGGTTGTTGCCTGTTGCACCAGTGAGGACGATATGTTCGCATCCCTCCATCGGACGACGGGTGGGGAGGGGTATCTCTTTGATGCGGTTGAGGTAGTCCAAAGTGAGAGTGTGGCGCTTGGAGTTAAGCAGCTGTTTGTGTGTGCCGTGGAAGATGATTTTGCCGCCGTGCACTCCGGCACCGGGGCCGATGTCGACCACATAGTCGGCATTGGCAATCATGTCGCGGTCGTGTTCCACCACGATGACGCTGTTGCCGAGGTCGCGTAGCTCCTGAAGTGCGTGGATGAGCCGCCGGTTGTCGCGCTGGTGCAGCCCGATGCTGGGCTCGTCGAGGATGTAGAGCACATTCACCAGGCGTGCTCCAATCTGGGTGGCGAGGCGTATGCGTTGGGACTCGCCGCCCGACAGGCTGCTGCTGTTGCGGTTGAGGGAGAGATAGCCCACGCCTACGTCGAGCATGAATTGCGTGCGGCTCAGAATCTCGCGCAGTATCTCGTGCGCTACGGTTCGCTGCTGGCCGTCCAGACGCTCTTCGAGATGAGAGAGGCGTTCGTGGAGTTCGGTGAGGTCCAGCTGGGAGAGTTCGCCAATATGCATCCCGTCAATCTTGAATGCCAGACTCTCGGCTTTGAGACGGTAGCCATGGCATTCGGGGCAGGGGATGGTGTTCATGAAGCTTTGCGCCCACTTCTGCAGCGCCGTCGAGCTCTCGTCGGAGGCCATCTGCATGATGTAGTTGACGATGCCGGGGAATGCCACTCCGTGGTTCATCTCGTAGGCATCTTCCATTCCTGTAAAGTCGCTTGTGCCATAGAGGATGGTGTTCATGGCATCCTCGGAGAAGGACTCTACGGGGTCGTCGATGGTAAAATGGTAGTAAGCCCCCAGCCGCTCCAGTTTGCGGTAGAGGTAGTTTGTGGGGCTGTATTTCCCCAACACTTCGAAAGCCCCCTCGCGGATGCTCTTTTGGGGGTTGGGGATGAGTTTGGTGATGTCGATTTGGGCAATTTGCCCCAGTCCGTTGCATTTTGGGCAGGCCCCATAAGGCGAGTTGAAAGAGAAGGTGTTGGGTTCGGGTTCGGGATAGGAGATGCCCGTCACGGGGTCCATCAGCAACCGGCTGTAAAAGGTGGGTTTGGGAGCCGGGGTGGGGATTGGGGATTGGGGTGCGTTCTCCAATATCATCAGTATGCCCTTGCCCTGCTTGAAGGCAGTGCGCACGGCCTCTTTGAGCCGGGTCACGTTTTTGTTCACCCTCACACGGTCGATTACCAGCTCTATGTCGTGAGTCTTGTAGCGGTC
>JAFZUB010000179.1 GCA_017618515.1 Bacteroidaceae bacterium | reverse complement strand
GCGAACCCAACGTCCGCTACGTCGATGCCGACCGCCCGGTAGCCACATTCTCTCTGGCCACCCATGAGCCCGCCTACACATTGCCCAACGGCACTCAGGTCGCCGAGCGCACCGAGTGGCACAACATCGTTACCTGGGGCAATCTTGCCAAGCAAGTAGAGCAATATGTCCGCAAGGGCAACAAACTCTTCATTGAGGGCAGCATCCACACCCGCTCCTATGAGGACAAGACTAGCATCCGCCGTACCGTCACTGAGATATGGGCCGACAAGATAGAGTTCCTCAGCACTCCCCCAAAGAACGATGAGAGCGTATGATAAAAGACGGGATGACAACCATTCAGTTGACTAAAGATACAGTCCTTTACGTGAGCCAAATCATCGACAACCTCCATGATTTGGCTCAGTACTTTGGTGCCGACACCGAGGAAATGGTCAACTATGCCCAGCGCCACTTCAAGGCAAAGCACCGCCAATGCGAGTGGCTCACCGTCCGCGCCATGCTCTGCCACGCCCTCGGCCCCGATGCCCGCATCGAGTATGCAGAGAGCGGCAAACCCATTTTAAAGGTCAATTGTAAATCGTCAATGGTCAATGGCCTTTCCATTTCCCACAGCAAGACTCATGCCGCCCTTCTCCTCTCCATCCACAAAAACATCGGCGTCGACATAGAGCAAGTCAGTGAGCGCATCCTCCGTCTAGCTGACCGCATAGTACAGCCCGGAGAGCTCCCCTCCGACTGGCAGTCACTCACCCCCGAGCAGCAAGCCCATCACCTCACCACCCTCTGGGCCACCAAAGAGGCTCTCTATAAGAGCCTCGACCACCAGGACGGAGTTCTTCCCCCCATAGGGTCAGTCAGTGGTCAATCGTTAATTGTCATTCCCCATTGTGACAACATCATCGCTGTCGTCACCCCCAAGGCAACTTAACGCCCTCTCTACATCTTACATTTTAATTCTTCTATTACTTTCACATCAGCAGGCAGCCACTTGACGCTGTCCAGCTCGTCAGGCGCAAGCCACCGTGCCGCCTCGTGTTCGTTGAGGTGCATCGCTTCGGAGAGCAACGAGCAGAGGAAGCAGTGCATTGTGAGGTGAAAAGTAGGGTAGTCATACTCTACGGTACATATACACTCGTCCACACTAATCTCCGTCGACAGTTCTTCGCGTATCTCGCGCTTCAGCGCCTCATCCGCCAGCTCTCCTAGCTCCATCTTCCCACCGGGGAACTCCCACCAGTCTTTCCATTCGCCGTATCCCCGCTGCGTCGCGAAGATGCGACCTTCCTTCCGTATTATGGCTGCCACCACCTCTATCTCTTTCATAACTAGATAGATAAGATTGTCATCGTTTTCTTATCGCCTTCACGATGCGTGACTTATTGTCTTGAGCATACTGGTGAAGGTCGCTTACCTATATATATTCAATATCAAAAATATGAGAACTGACAATGCAAGTATTTGAGGAATCTTCATGTGGGAATGATTTTACGAAGCAAAATTAATTATTTTCTGAAAAATATACTGCAGAACAAACGACTTAATCTTGTAGGCACAGCCAGGACGAGCCTCCTCGAGCGCAGAAAGTGCGCTCTCGTGAAAATTATCCCTACTCTTAGAAAAAATAAGCCCACTCTTAGAAAATCTAAACCCACTCTCGTGTTCCTGAGAGTGGGTTTAGATTTCACGAGAGCGGCTTTAGTTTACACGAGAGTAGCTTTAGTTTTCTTTATGTCGACTCGCAATATTTGCTATACAAGTATTGCCCCTTTTTCTCGGTGCGTTTACCAAAACGGATGGCTCGGGTAGGGCAGTGGTGGTAGCAGGCGAGGCAGCCAGTGCAGTGGCCATGCCATTGTACATTTGACTCTTGACTCATGACAGTAATATTGTGCATCGGACAAACCTTGGCGCAGAGGCCGCAAGAGATGCAGTCGGAGGTGGTGCGAAAGGGTTTGTCAGTGATGAGAAACTTGCGGAAATACCAGCCGAGGACATTGGTCTTGAGCCAAGGAAAACAGCCGCGGTGGATATCCATCACCACAGCACGACGCAACACCTGCTCAGCTATCTCCTTGACACGAGGGCGGAAACGCGCGAACTTACTCTCGCGCTCCTCGGGCTTATCGACATCGAAGCCGGGTAGGCACACATAGCTGTCGGGCATGGTAACGGAGTAGCCGGCATCGAGATGCAGACCCGCCTCCGAAAACACCTTGCGGATGGGACGGTCGGCGACGCCGACATCATCGCCACATGTGACTGCGAAATAGACGTACTGACGGTTGTAACCCTCTATCCGCAGACTTTCAAGGAACGTGCGCACAATATCGGGTAGGCTCCAGCCATAAATAGGGAAAACAAACCCCAGCTTCTCGGTAGGACCGAGCGTCAGAGACGGACTCTCATCGGCATGGAGCAGAGGCACGATATCCACCGCCTTGTCATTGAGGTGCTGGGCTATGGTAGTAGCTAAAGCGCGGGAGTTACCTGTGGAGGAAAAGTAATATATCATGGAGTAATAATCTCACGTTTCTTTATTTCGTCACGGTAGCGAGCTGCAAGGATGAAGTCGAAGTTCTTGGCGGCGCGCTCCATCTTTGCACGCAAGGACTCGATGGTCTCATTCTCGAGGCCATATGTCTCGTCGGGCTCGGCAGCAATGTCATACTCTCCCGACCTGAAAGCCACATCCCCTGTATAGGAGGAGCCAAGGAGGTCGCTGCCTATCTCCTTGGTGATAGGGGAGGGGGTGATGTGATGTTCGGCGTTGTAAGCTTGCTGACGGGCACGGCGACGCTCGCTCTCATCGATGACAGACTGCATGGCATCGGAGATAGTGTCGGCATACATGATAACGAGGCCGTGGACATTGCGGGCAGCACGTCCTGCCGTCTGGGTGAGAGAGCGGGCATCTCGCAGGAAACCGCTCTTATCAGCGTCGAGGATAGCGACGAGCGACACCTCGGGGAGGTCGAGACCCTCGCGCAACAGGTTGACACCGACGAGGACGTCTATCTCGCCACGGCGCAGACGCTCGAGTATCTTGACGCGGTCCATCGTATCTACATCAGAATGGATATAGTCGGCACGCATGCCACTGTTGAGGAGGTACTCGGTAAGGTCTTCGGCCGACTTCTTGGAGATGGTGGTTACGAGCACGCGCTCATTGCACTCAGAGCGCTGCTGTATCTCCTCCATGAGGTCGTCAATCTGGTTGTCGCTGCTACGCACGACTATCTTGGGGTCGAGGAGCCCCGTAGGGCGGATGAGCTGCTCCACCACGACTCCACCTGCCTCGCCGAGCTCATAGTCAGCAGGCGTGGCACTGACGTAGATGGTTTGGCCGGTCATCTGTTTAAACTCCGTAAAATTGAGCGGGCGGTTGTCAAAAGCGGCAGGCAATCGGTAGCCATACTCCACGAGGTTCTCCTTGCGGCTGCGATCACCACCATACATGCCGCTTACCTGGCCCACAGTGACGTGGCTCTCATCGATGACGAGCAAGAAGTCCTTGGGAAAGAAATCAAGGAGACAGTAGGGGCGAGTGCCGGGTGCACGACCGTCAAAGTAGCGGCTATAGTTCTCGATGCCGCTGCAGTAGCCCAGCTCGCGTATCATCTGCACATCGTACGTCACGCGCTCATGCAGGCGATCGGCCTCAAGAGTCTTGCCGGCACTGCGGAAGGCAGCCTCTTCCTCCCAGAGGTCGTTCTCTATCTGCTTGGTGGCTGCATTGGCTACCTCAGCGGAAGTGATAAAGAGGTTGGCGGGATAGATACGATAGTCCTCAAAATCAGCTATTTTCTGATAGGAGAGGGCGTCGAGCTCCTGCAGCGAGTCTATCTCATCATCCCAGAGGCGTATGCGCAACACCTTGTCAGAGTAGGCGAGTGCCACATCGATGGTGTCGCCCTTCACACGGAAATAGCCGCGGTTGAGGTCGGCATCGTTGCGCACGTAGAGGTTATTGACGAGCTTGCGCTCAAGGGCGTTCTTACCGATGGTCTGGCCCACACGCAGCTCAATGAGGTTCTCGTAAAAGGCACTGGGGTTGCCCATGCCGTAGATACACGACACGGAGCTAACAATGATAACGTCTTTGCGACCGGAGAGCAAGGCGCAAGTGGCGGCAATACGCATGCGGTCGATATCCTCGTTGATCTGAAGCTCTTTCTCAATATATTTGCCCGTGGAGGGAATATAAGCCTCGGGCTGGTAGTAGTCGTAGTAGCTGACGTAATACTCAACACAGTTGTGGGGAAAGAAGCTCTTGAACTCCTGGTACAACTGCGCTGCGAGCGTCTTGTTGTGGCTCAGCACAAGAGTGGGACGGCCCACGTTCTTTATAACGTTGGCGATGGTGAATGTCTTGCCGCTACCCGTGACACCGAGCAGCACCTGGTCGCGGGTGCCGCGCAGCACGCCCTCCGTCAGTTGTCGGATGGCCTCTGGCTGGTCGCCGGTAGGGGCGAAATTTGAAACAAGGTCAAAATCTTTCATCTTACATCTTCCACCTTACATCATCCATCTCACATATTACATCTTTCATCTCCTATTAAACATAATTGGGATTCCAAGTATTAAAGGAAGAAATAAAGGCGGCGCTGTGCGCTGCCCTTATTTCACAAGTATATGAAGTTATTTCTTTTCGTCGTTGCTAAGATCTACAGCGAAGCTCTTGGGCAGTCCGCTCTGTGTCTTGGCTTTAATCCAGAGCACAGGGTCTTTGGATGCGTTGGCTGCCTTGACGGCCTCGTCGAAATCATCGGTGCTAACCATCTTGCGGTCGTTAACCTCAAGGATAATGAGTCCCTTAGTGATGCCAGCATCCTTCATTTTTCCCTCACGCACTGAGATGACCATAAGTCCGTTGTTGAGCGCCAGCTCGCGCTTCTGCTCACTAGTGAGCGGCTTGAGTGCCACGCCGAGGCTATTAGGATCTACGTCTGACACCTTGTCTGTGGTGCCCTGTATGTTGCGCAGTGTGACGGCCTTAGTGTACTGCTTCTTATTGCGCAAGAAGGTAACGTTCACCTTGTCACCGGGACGATGGGTGGCGAGAATCTCCTGCAACTCTGCCATAGAGTGAATCTCCTTGCCGTCGATGGCTGTGATAACATCCTTCTCTTCGAGACCAGCATCAGCTGCTGCGCCGTCCACGGGCACTTCGAGCACGATGACACCTTCGCTGGCGCCATAGTCAACGTCGCCGTCGGCCTTGCCCTTATCTTTCTGGTCATCGATATATTTGTTGAGGTCTGAGCCGCTGATGCCCAGCAGTGCACGCTGCACAGTGCCGTAGCGCTTAAGATCGTCAACCACCTTATTCATTATTGTAGTGGGGATAGCGAAGCCGTAGCCGGAGAATGAGCCTGTCTGGCTGTAGAGCATGGCATTGATGCCCACAAGTTCGCCCTTGGCATTGACAAGCGCCCCACCCGAGTTGCCGGCATTGATAGCTGCATCGGTCTGGATAAACGACTCCACATCATTGGCATTGAGGGAGCGTGACTTGGCGCTGACGATGCCCGCGGTAACAGTGCTGGTAAGGTTGAACGGATTACCCACTGCGAGCACCCACTCGCCGAGCTTGAGCTTGTCGCTGTCGCCAATAGGAATGGCAGGCAGACCATCAGCCTCCACCTTAATAAGAGCAAGGTCAGTGGTCTTGTCAGTACCAATAATGCGACCCTTATACTCCTTCTTATCGTTGAGTTTCACGAGAATCTCGTCGGCATCCTGCACCACATGGTTGTTGGTGACGATATAGCCGTCGGTGGAAATAATCACACCGCTGCCCGAGGCCTTGCGCTTGGGTGTCTCCACCTGCTGCTTGCGTCTCTGGCCATTGCCAAAACCGAAGAAGTCGCCGAAGAAATCGTCAAACGGCGAGTAATACTCCATCTGCTGCTGCTTGGCATTCATAGTCACCTTTATATACACTACAGAGTTGACAGCACTCTCGGCTGCTGCCGTGAGGTCAACCATGCCTGAAGACACTACCGCTGCCTGAGCAGGCTGAGCGGGGATTATGGCGACAGCGAAGACAGCGGATGCCAGCGCCACGCCACCAACGAATGAACGGATAATGCTATGTTTCATAATAATGCAATTTTATAGTTTTCGATCTTTTCGGGGTGCAAAGTTATCATTTCCTGCTGACATTACAATGCAATAAACGCACCAAACATGAGTATTTTGAATAGATTTAACCTTATTTGTGAAGAGTTTAAGAATAGTTTAGAATTGATATCAGCGGAATTAAACTTTTTTGATTACCTTTGCAGCCGAAAACATAAGCCTCGCGAGCCGGCCGGTCTGTCGCTTGTTCACCGCAAGGCAGAGCAAGAGGAAAGTCGGGGCACCGCAGGACACTCCGCTTCCTAACGGGAAGTATCCGCGAGGGTGCCGCAACGCAGAAGAAAACAACCGCCATATTATATATTAATAAGGTAAGGGTGAGAACGCGAGGTAAGAGCTCACGACCGCAACCAGTGATGGCCGCGGGGTGCGTGGCGGAGGGTGAAAGTGCATGTATACCGGTGACAGAAGGCTGTCCGTCTGAGTAAGCCCGAGAGGGACTTCGCACCGGAGGGTAGCACGATAGAGCCGTCTGGCAACAGGAGGCGTAGATAAATGGCAGGCACAACAGAACCCCGCTTACAGGCCGACTCGCTTTTTCTATGAAAGCAACAACAAAACCATAAATCCACAAGCAACGATGAAAAAGACACTCGCACTATTAGCTGTAGCACTCATGCCGATGCTGCTGTCGGCACAGTCAGACAAAGACAGGGAGCGCTTTGCCTACGTATCATCTCAGATGGGGCTGACCAAGGAACTCAAGGCCAAGGTGCAGCCGGTGTTCTACGCATACATGAAAGAGCTGCATATCGCCAAGGATATCTACAACGACCTGAAAGACAAGTGGCTCACCCCTATCCACAAGAAGAAAATCACCGCCGAGCAGGCCAAGACACTCACCGCTGCCCGCTGGCGCTCTGACGAGGAAGTACTGAAGGTGAGGCGCGCATACACGCAGAAATTTTCTGCGATATTGACGCCGCAGCAGGTATATTACCTGTTTACCTACGCCAACGACTCAAAGAGCAAGCGCAACAGCAAGAAATAATAAAGGATGGTCTTTAGCTTCACATACATCACCACAACGCCCGATCAGCTGTCTGCCGACGAGCAGGAACTATGCGTCAAAGCTCTGGAGGCCAGCGGAGGCAGCTACGCCCCCTACTCCAACTACCACGTGGGCGCCGCCATCAGACTCAGCAACGGCAGTGTGGTGACGGGAGCCAACCAGGAAAACGCCTCCTACCCCTGTGGCACCTGCGCCGAGCGCACTGCCCTCAACTATGCGCAGAGCGCCTACCCTACCCTAACGGTGGCAGCCATCGCCGTAGCGGCAAAGCCGTCCGAATGCTCGAAAGTCAGAGAGTTGCCCTACCCTTGCGGAATGTGCCGACAGGCACTGGTGGAAGCCGAGCAGCGACAGGGCACACCGATAAAGGTAATTGTGGCGACGCCAAAAGAGGCAATGGTATTCCCCTCCGCAGAGTGCCTGCTCCCCTTCGCTTTTTAAAGTCGCAAAGACGCATAGTCGCAAAAACACAAAGCCCTGAAGGGGCGACAGACTATCATTTTTGTTCTGCCGCCCCCTCGGGGC
>JAFZUB010000178.1 GCA_017618515.1 Bacteroidaceae bacterium | reverse complement strand
TAGGCTCAGCGAGCCGTAGCAGCATGGTCGCGCCGTCTCGAAAGAGTAAGGATGCTCTTTAGGCGCGGGTGCGGAAAGCGAAGGCGAGAGCGAAGCGGCACATTGTAAATCGTAAAATCGTAAATAAAATTGTTCTTCTTGGTTTTTTTCAATGAGATGAGAGCGACCTGTCGCTTCATGATGATTAGCAAAAAGACTGAAAGCTCGCTTTCAGTCTTTTGGATAAGCATTATGAGGTAGGTGCGTAGCACCTCATCTCATTGGGGTTTTCCCGGTTTTTGTTTTATTATTCTGCCCTTACTTCTTCTTGCCCTTAGCCTTGGGAGCCTTCTGCTGGCTGAGGTCAAGGATGCGCACGTTGCGGAACATCACACCCGGGCCATGACCGCAGAAACTGATATAGCCGTCCTTGTTGAAGAGGCCGGGATGGTTCTTGTGGTCAATGGTGTAGGGATTGACACCGCCGCCGTCGGGTGCCACGTTATGACCCTGGCATGCCTCGCGGATGTTGCACTCCGTGACCACGGTGCCGTCAACGGTCACCTTGATATAGTCGCCCTTGGCTACTATCTCCTCGGTGTGCCATTTGCGGATGGGGCCGAAATCGAGCTTCACAGGCACATGGATGCCATACACGGAGCCGTGGTACTGGTAGGGCTGCAGGTTCTTGTATATGTCAGCCATATTGTCGAGCACCTGTATCTCCATGCCCTCGTAGGCGGCATCCACTCCGTCGCTGGTGCGTAGACCGATACCGTTGTTGACGCCCACCACATCGAAGCAGAACTCGAAACGATAGATGAAGTCGGAGTACTTCTTGTTGGTGTAGAGGTTGCCATTGCCACCATAGTTGGCCGTGACATAGATATTGCCATCAATGGGCACATAGCTCGTGGTGTTGCCGTGCCACTTCTCGAGCGAGCGGCCGTCGAAGAGCACCTCGAAGCCCTGCTGCTCCTCCTCCGGCGAGAGGGTGAAGACAGGAGTGGAGGCCAGCTCCTTCACCTGGGCGTTGCGGGTCTGCACGCCATCGAGACTGATAACGCCTGCGGGCTTGCCGCCCTTGATGATGGCGTTCTCGGTCACCACACGACCATTGACCTGAGCGGTGAGGCGGTCGTTGACTGCCTTCACATAGAGGGTCTGCCAGTCATCGCTCTCGGGCAGGCTAAGTAGCTCGATACCGCGTCCTTTCAGACTGCCCTTACCCTTATAGTCCACAAGCAGTTCAAAGTTCTCATACTCCTTATTACTTATATCAGCAAAGCCGCGGTCGCCCATCTTGCCTGCGAGCAGCTTTATCTCGTCAACGGCATAACCAGCATCGGCATTCGACGGGTTCTTGGCCTTGATGTCTGCATACACAGCCTGTGCCTTGCGCAGGATGCCCTTGTTGAGGTCGCCGCCCTGTAGGGCCTCATTCTTGCCGATGATGGTCTTGACGGCTGCAGCGGCTACGGGAGCGGTGGCAGCCTGGTCAAGATACTTGCTTACCACATTGAGGGCTGACTGTGTCTTTGTCTCGCCCAAGGCATTGATGAAGGCGTTCTGCACTCTGGCAGACGGATTGAGGTCGAGTGCCTGACTATAGAGGAGGTACTTGTCCTCGGGGGTGCCTTGCGCAGCGTTGGCCAGCGCGAGGTAGCGTGCGAGGGTGGCATCCTTGCCACTGGCATTTTCCTTGGCCAGATTGTAGAGCGTGGGTATCATCTCCACATTGTCAACATCGAGCAGGGCCTTATAGGCAGCGGCCTTGTTGGCGCCACTCTTATACTCCTGCAACAGCTTGGCGATGGACTCCGAGTTGCCTGCCTGTGCCAGCAGAGGATAGTAGAGGGCTGCATCCTTGGCGGTGGCCATGGCATTGCTGATGGTGGCATACTGCTTGTCGGCAGCAAGGGACTGCAGAGCGCTCTTGGCTGCCTCTTGCAGCTTGCCCGTGGCTGTGCCGCTGGAGGCGTTGAGCAGCTGGTTGATCTCTGCGAAGTTGTCGGCTCTTACCACACCCTTCAACGCATCGAGGGCAGCGTCCTTAATAGCAGGATTGGCAGACTTGGTGAGGTCGAGCACCTTGCCGTAGACACCGCTGATACGACGTGTGGACGCGAGCTTCAGCGCCTCGGTCACCACATTGGCGTCAGAGGATGAGAGCGCACCGAGCACACCATCCTTCACATCGCCGTTGAAGGCGAGCAGCGCACTACTGGCAGCTGCGGCATTGGCACCGCCAAGCTGACCGACGAGGGCGGTGAGGGCCTTCTCGCCACCAATGCGACCGGCAGCCTCGATGGCTGCTGCAGCGAGGTCGCTGTTAGCCGAATTCATGGCAGCGGCAACGACATCTATCTGGTCTGTTGCCTTGTTGTTACCCAGCCAGCGCATCACATCGGCCTGAGCATCGGCGGAGAGGCCTTTGCACTTGGATGCCACAGTATTGATAATGCCATCACCGGCAGCAGCCTGAGCGAAGTCAAGGGCTGTGGCGCGGTACTGGCGGCAGGGGTCTTTCAACGCAGCCAGGATATTCTTGGCAGCATTCTTGCTGTCGCTCTTGAGCAACAGCTCCAAGCCGGCGCTGCGCACGGCAGGACTCTTGGCCTTAACCAATGCCTTGGCGGCGGACAAGACGGTAGCGTTGTTGTCGCAGTTGTTGAGCAACGTCAGGTAGGCGTTCGACACACCACTGGCGTCATCACCAAAGCTGAGCTTGGCAGCCTCGGGCTGGAGGGCTGCGATGGCAGCCACACCACCACAGTTGGCCAGCGCACTATTGATGGCCTGCTGGGTCTGTGCGTCGGCGGTCTTCTTCCAATTGATGAGGATAGGCTCGGCAGCCTGCAGCTTCTTGAATCCTGCTATGTAGGCGAGTCCTGCATTAGGTGCCGCAGCGGCCTTCATGAGGTCGATAACCTTATTGTCGATACCGGGCAGAGAAGCCAGACCACGCACAGCATAGTCCTGCAGATAGCTGTCCTGCAGGTACGACTCAAAGATGCCCGCCTCACTAGGCGTGGCTATCTTCTGCAACTGGGTGAGCAGGAATGCCTTGTTATCCTTGTCGGCAGCCTTGGCCAGACCATTCACGATACCCTTGCGAACACCGTCGCGGAGGCTCTCCTTGCCAGCTGCTGTTACATAATCAACCACACTATTGAGCGCATACTCGAAGGTAGCGTTGTTGGTCGTGGCAACGGGGCCCAG
>JAFZUB010000177.1 GCA_017618515.1 Bacteroidaceae bacterium | reverse complement strand
TGCCTCACCGATGGCGACAAGAACACCTACTGGGCCACCGACGACGGCGTTACAGCCGCCACCATCACCCTCACCTGGAGCCAGCCCCAGACCGTCCACTACGTCATGCTGCAGGAGTACATCCGCAAGGGACAGAGAGTGAAAGGCTTCACCATAGAGACCACCGACGACGGCCTCACATGGACACGCCGCGCCGACAACATCCAGACCACCACCATAGGCTACAAGCGCATCGTTCCCCTCAACGGCAGCACCTCCGCCAGCTACGACAGCGGCTACAGTGTGAAGGCTATGCGCATACATATCACCGACAGCCGCGCCTGCCCGCTGCTCCACACCATCTCCGTTTTCTGACGCCATGAAGCACACCTTATATATTATTATAGCATTCCTGGCCGCCCAGCTTACGGCGATGGCCCAGAAGCCCTTGGCGCTCTTCGACACCAAGGACTATCAGGCAGTGGGCATCTACGACGCATGGGAGAACTCTCCCTTCCGCGACGGCCGTCTGCAGGGCAACGTGGCCATAGTCGACAACCCCTACACCGACATCGACCACTTCCTCGGCTATGCCCCCAACACCAGCCCCAAGGTACTCGCCGTGCAGCGTTCGCGCTACGGCTCCAATCTGTTTGGCGCACGCATAGACCTCACCGAGCCCTTCGCCCTCTCCCCCACCGTGCAGTATGTCCATGTCCTCATCCATCGCCCCGTCGGCGGCCGCGTCATGCTCATCGGCCTCGGCAAGCATCGCGAGAGCGAGTGGAGCAGCCAGACCAGCGACACCGAGCAGCTCTGGGTGCTGTCGTCCAGCGCCGTCACCCCGGGCAAGTGGGCCGACGCCGTCTTTGCCGTGCAGGGAGTGAGCGGAGTCGATATCTACAGCCTCGTCGTCGTGCCCGAGTGTGAGTCACCCCACGACCGCACCGACGACTTCGTGGCCTACATCGACCAGGTCACCCTCTCCTCCAGCAGCACCCCCGTGGTGCAGTATGAGGACTACCCCACCAACTTCAGCAAGACCGACACCTACGCCTCGCGCACCGACCGAGGCATACTCAGCGTAGCCCTGCAGGGCGTGCAGACACTCACCATCACCTCAAGCCCCGCCACCGGCGATCCCCTCTACCGCGACCTCACACAGACAGCCTTCCCCGTCAAGGCTGGTCAGAGCGTCAAGCCTGTGGTCGGCTACAAGGGCAGCTGGATGAGCGGCTATGCCTATGTTGACTATGGGTGCGACGGCAAGTTCAGCTTCGCCGTCAACACCGACGGCACACCCGCCGACGGCAGCGACCTCGTGTCCTACTCCGCCTACAACCAGCGCAACAGCCTCGGCAGGCAGCTCGCCGACAACAACACCCTCGACATGCCCGCCTTCACCGTGCCCGAAGCCACACCCTGCGGCTTCTACCGTCTGCGCTTCAAGGTTGACTGGAACGAGACAGACCCAGCCGGTGCAGAGACCATCAGAGACAATGGTGGCGGCATCGTCGATGTGCGGCTCAATGTGCATCCCGACCATGTCAGCGTGGCCGAGGACAACCGCAATGGTGAGATACTCGCCGCCGACGGCTCAACCCTGCCCGCCACCACGCCCTTCGGCCAGCCCCTCATCATCAAGCTCCATCCCGCCAACGGCTTCGCCTACAACGGAGTGCGCATACGCCACGGCTACAACCTCACAGGCGACAGCCTCGTCCACGCCACACCCCAGTACATCGACCACTACGCCTATCGCGACAAGTTTGACCCCAACGACTGCCTCACCATCCCCGCAGAGTGGGTAGACGGCGACCTGATGCTCGAGGGACTCTTTGTAGAGAAAGGGACTGAGATGACCTTCGACTACACCATCAATTTTGAGGAAGGCACCACCTTCTCGCGCACCGACCGCCATCTCAACAGCGTCACCATGGCTGGCACCACTGCCTCCATCCCAACGACGAGGGTCACCAGATGATGGCAAACGTGCTAATTCCCGCGCTGAGGAAAGTTATTGTTAAGTAATAATACCATAAATTTGGCTGCAATAGAATAAATCGCTAAATTCGCCACGAAATAACAAATAGCCAAAATGAAAAGACTTTACATTCTTATAGCTGCGCTGCTCATGCTGGGCGTGCGCGCCAGCTGGGCGGACGTTCTTACCGCCAATGTGCTCGCCTACGACAAGAACGGCGAGGAGACCGTCATCAAGATGAAATACGAAGTGCTTGATGAGAGCGCAAAGACATGCTGCATCTATGGCACCTACTCAGAAAGAGCTATCGACCCCGACTTCACTGGCTCCATCGCCCTGCCATCCAAGCTCGGAGGCTACACCGTGACTGAAATCGGAGAGTTTGCTTTCAACCGCGTCAGTGCCACCATCCTCTCGCTGCCCGAGAACCTACAAGTTATCCGTCAATGTGCCCTCAGCTATGTCAAGATAGAACCCCTCACGCTGCCCGCCTCCCTGCAGTTCATTGATTACGCCGCTTTCAGTTCCACCGACATAAAATCAGTTGTCATCCCAAAAGGCGTTACTCAAATAAAAAGTGGTTGCTTTATTGGATGCAACTTTCTGGAGAGCATTCAGGTGGAAGAGGGCAACACCGCTTACGAAAGCCCTGACGGCTGCAACGCCATTATCAGAAAAGATCACCCCATCCTGGTGCAGGGATGCAAGAATACCATCATACCCTCCAATATAACCGAGATTAGCGATTTCGCCTTCAGAGCAATACTCAGCCTTAAGTCAATCGCCATCCCCGATAAAGTGCAGAAAATCGGTTTTTCGACTTTCTCTAGAACAGGGCTGGAGACTCTTATCCTGCCTAAAAGCGTCCAGATTATCGATAGCAACGCTTTTGACGACTGCAACAACTTGAAGCGCATAGATTATTATGGCACCAGCCTGTACTTGTTTGAAAATGTCTTTGGTACTGAAAGCGTGCCCAGCAAGCCCAAGAGCGTCTATCTCATCAACGACCCCACCGTCTCCGCTACCGATAAGACCTTTGAGGGTGCTGAAAACGTTACCTTCTACGTCCCCGACCGCACCAAGTGGCTCGTTGACCCCTGGCTGGGGTGGCTCAAGCCCTCGCAGATTCAGAACCTCAAGACCATCAACCAGGTTGACATCACCGGCCTCGATAAGCCCGTCCACGGCGCACAGGCCGACTTCGATGTGGACTGCACCACCGAGGGCGTCAAAGAGCTGGAGGTGCGCTATGCCGTTGGCATAGGAGACAATGGCGATTTCATCTATGGCGACCCCTCGCCGTTCCAGGCCAAGAGATCATATATAGTCATTATGCGTATCGTGCCCGACGAAGGATATGTCTTCCCCGACGGCGCCAAGGCGTATGTGGATGGAGAAGAATGGACTCTCGCCAACTCCATCGGCTACTACACCATCGGCAACCTCCTGCCCACACCCATCCCCGACGGCGGCATCCCTGTTGACACCATCGCAGCAAACGTGGTTGACCCCGTCCCCGGCGACGACGCATTACATGGGCTCGTCTACCCCATCGACCAGAGCGGCAAGCCCTTCTTCATCAACGACCCCATATGGACGGAGCATCAGACAGGCAACAGCGTAAGCACCTTTGAGTCCGACAAAACCTACACCGTCTGCATGATCGTCACCTTCGACACATCCTCCGACTATGCCATCACCGACCAGACCGTCTTTACCATCAACGATAACCCCGCATACATCACCAGCATACACCGCGACTCCCAAGGCAAAATCAATGAACTATGCATGAACTACACCTGGTACAACACCCGCTACATCAAAAAGGGTGATGTCAACGGCGACAGGAGCGTCAACACTGCCGACGTGGTGGCCATCTACTCCTTCATCGAGAATGGCGACGCCTCAGGCTTCACGCGCGATGATGCCAATGTCAATGGCGACAAGAACGGCGACGGCATAGCTATAGTCAACACCGCCGACGTGGTGGCCGCCTACGATGCCATCATCAACGGCGCTCCCGACGCTTACATCATCGACGGCGTGCCCCTCAATATCATCGAGGTGAAGGGCGGCAAGTTCTTCACCGGCACCGACGTCACCTGGGTGGAGAGCAAGGTGCAGCCGCGCCACGAAGTGACCGTCGACAACTTCGCCATAGGCCAGACCGAGGTCACGCAGGCCCTCTGGCAGGCTGTGATGGGCTACAACCCCAGCAACCATGTGGGCGACGACCTCCCCGTGGAGAGAGTCAGCTGGCGCGAGTGCCTGGAGTTTGCCAATCGCCTCAACAGCGCCTTCGCCGACCAGCTTGGCGACCGCCGCTTCCGTCTGCCCACCGAGGCTGAGTGGGAGTATGCCGCACGCGGTGGCCACGCTGTGGAGAAGGACTACCTCAACCGCGACAATGCCGACCTCTATGCCGGCAACAGCATCATCGCCAACATCGGCTGGTATGGACTCAACTCCGACGGCGAGAGTCACCCCGTCGCCTCGCTGGCTCCCAACGAGCTCGGCACCTACGACATGAGCGGCAACGTAGCCGAGTGGTGCTACGACTGGTACTCCGAGACCTGCGACCTCACCGACACCGACAATCCCTCAGGCCCCGCCCACGGCACAACGCAAGTGGTCAAGGGCGGCTCATACGACTCCTACCCCAGATACATGCGCATCTTCGACCACAACAACGGCGGCAACCCCACGGTTGTCAACCAACACATCGGCTTCCGCCTCGTGATCAGCCCCAGAATACTGAAAAGACACTAAGAAAAAAGAAGTTAAAGAAGTTAACGCCCGCAAGCGGGCTAGAAGTTAAAGACAATACTCCAGCCTCAATCAAAACATTCGACTATCGTCTAGCGCGTCAGCGCGATAACTTCGAGGAGCCACAGGCTCCGATAACTTCGAGCAGCGAAGCTGCGATAACTTCCGAGCGAAGCGATAACTTCTAAAAATTGAAAATAACTTTTTTAATTTTAAATCTAATATGGTAACACAAAAGATCATGGCCGAATTAGAGGCCAAGCATCCTGGTGAATCAGAGTTTCTCCAGGCAGTGAGAGAGGTGCTCCTCTCAGTAGAAGACGTCTACAACCAGCACCCCGAGTTTGAGAAAAACAAAATCGTTGAGCGCCTTGTGGAGCCCGACCGCATCCTCACCTTCCGCGTGGTGTGGGAGGACGACAAGGGCGAGCTGCAAGTCAACCGCGGCTACCGCGTGCAGTTCAACAACGCCATCGGCCCCTACAAGGGCGGCATCCGTTTCCACGCCTCCGTCAACCTCAGCATCCTGAAGTTCCTCGGCTTTGAGCAGACCTTCAAGAATGCCCTCACCACCCTGCCCATGGGCGGTGCCAAGGGCGGTAGCGACTTCTCGCCGCGTGGCAAGAGCAACGCCGAGATACGCCGCTTCTGCCAGGCCTTCATGCTCGAGCTCTGGCGCAACATCGGTCCCGATCAGGACGTGCCCGCTGGCGACATCGGCGTAGGCGGCCGCGAGGTAGGCTATCTCTATGGCAGGTATAAGAAGCTGCAGCGCGAGCACACCGGCACCATCACCGGCAAGGGCCTCGAGTTTGGCGGCTCCATCCTGCGTCCCGAGGCCACAGGCTTCGGCGCCCTCTACTTCGTCCACCAGATGCTTGAGGAGAAAGGCATCGACATCAAGGGCAAGACAGTGGCCATCAGCGGCTTCGGCAATGTGGCATGGGGCGCTGCCACCAAGGCAGTGCAGCTCGGTGCCAAGGTAGTCACCATCTCGGGCCCCGACGGCTATGTCTATGACCCCGACGGCATCAGCGGCGACAAGATTGACTACATGCTCGAGCTGCGCGAGAGCGGCAACGACATCGTGGCACCCTACGCCGACAAGTATCCCTCAGCCACCTTCTATCCCGGTCGCAAGCCGTGGGAGCAGAAAGTGGACATCGCGCTCCCCTGCGCCACACAGAATGAGGTGAGCGCCACCGACGCCCAGCAGCTCATCGACAACAAGACCCTCTGCATCGCTGAGGTCAGCAACATGGGATGCACCGAGGAGGCAGCCACCCTGTTCCTCCAGAACAAGATGCTCTTCGCTCCGGGCAAGGCCGTCAATGCGGGCGGCGTGGCCACCAGCGGCCTCGAGATGAGCCAGAACGCCATGCACCTCTCCTGGACAGCCGACGAGGTGGACCAGCGTCTCCACCAGATAATGAGCTCCATCCACGGACAGTGCCTCAAGTACGGCAAGGAGCCCACGGGCTACATCAACTACGTCAAGGGCGCCAACATCGCCGGATTTATGAAAGTAGCTAAAGCAATGATTGACCAGGGACCGATTTAATCGGAAGACCCCCTCCCCGCTCCCCCATAAAGGGGGAGTGCACGGAGTGTGGTACTTTTATCCCTTATAAATTAAGAAGGAGAGAGGCTGTCCTCTCTCCTTCTTTTGTTTGTTTGAGCCGAACGCCGTCAGCGTATCATTTGTCCTGTCCCCTATGATTCTTTGTTTGTTGGGTTTTGGCTATTGGCGGATTTGCGCG
>JAFZUB010000176.1 GCA_017618515.1 Bacteroidaceae bacterium | reverse complement strand
TGCGTCAGAGGTAGGTGAGAGCGGCTGACGAGGGGCTGGCGGGTGCGGAATGAGAGAAACTAGAGTATGTTTCCCAGCTGCTCTTTGATTTTCTCCAGCTCGTCCTTCATCTCGACGACCAGTTTCTGAATTTCCACATGGTTGGCTTTGGAACCTGTGGTGTTTATTTCGCGTCCCATTTCCTGGGCAATGAAGCCGAGTTTCTTGCCGCTGCCTTCCTCTTGCTCCATGGTGGTGCGGAAATAGTTGATGTGCTTGGCGAGGCGTATCTTCTCTTCGGTGATGTCGAGTTTCTCCAGATAGTAGATGAGCTCCTGCTCGAAGCGGTTGGGGTCGACCTCCTTGATGGCGCTTTCGGCGAAATAGCGGCGGATGCGTTCTTTGGCAGTTTCGATACGCTCGTTTTCGTATTGCGGTATGTCGTTTAGCTTTTGCTCTATGAGTGCTATATGCTTTACGAAGTCGTTTGCGAGAATCTCGCCCTCATGTTTTCGCGAGAGGTCGACCTCGTCGATGGCCTCGGAGATGGTGGCTGCAATGGCCTGCCACTCTTCATCCTGCAGCTCGTCGCTGAGGGCGGCATCCCAGATGTCGGGCATGGCCAATATGGTTTCGAAGAGGTGCTGGCTGTCGCATCCCAGCTGTGCGGCAACGGACTGCGACTGACGGTAACGCTCGACGAGGAGTTCGGTATTCAGCTGTGCGGAGGTGGAGGAGCTGCGCTCTTCGGTGATGAGGACATCCACCTTGCCCCGTTCCAGCCGGTTGAGCATGGCACGTATCTCCAGGTCCTTGGAACGGAGGGAGGCCGGGCTTTTGACTATCAGGTCGAGGCCTTTGCTGTTGAGGGTTTTGATTTCGACAGTGATTGTTCTGCCGTCTAATATGCATTGCTTCTTGGCGAAGCCGGTCATTGATTTCATTATACTAGGATTTTAGGGGTTGTCTAACGGATGAGTTGCTGGAATTGGGGTGTGGCGAAGGTCTTGTATTCGCCGGCATCGTCATAGATGAAGAAGGTGGCTTGGATGTCGTTGTCTTCGGGGTGGTCGTGAATGAACTGGAGGCTTTTGTCCAGCCCCATGACCATAAAGGCAGTGGCCATGGCGTCGGCATACCAGGCTTCGGCGCTCACCACTGAGACGCTGAGGAGGGAGTGGCTGACGGGGCGGCCTGTGGAGGGGTCGATGGTGTGGGAGTAGCGCACGCCGTCTTTCTCGTAATACTTGCGGTAGTTGCCCGAGGTGACGACGGAACAGTTGTCCAGTGCGATGGCGGTTTCGAGGGTGCGGTCGTCATATTTGTCTGCCGAGGGCTTTTCTATCCCCACCAACCAAGGGGACCCGTCGGCCTTGTGCCCGCGGGCCACCACTTCGCCACCGACGTCGATGAGGTAGTCGGAGATGCCCATCTTGTCGAACATGTGGGCCAGGAGGTCAACGGCATAGCCTTGGGCTATGGCATTAAAGTCCAATTCGATGCCCTGGGGGAGGGCGAGGGGCGAAGTGCTGTCGCAATTGATGAGGCCAGCGCCCTGCCGGATGAGGGAGAGCAGGCTGTCTATCTGGCTGTCGGTGACATCCTGCCGGTTCTTGAAGCCGAACCCGTAGAGGTTTACCAGCGTGCCCACCTTGCAATTGAAGGCGCCTCCGGTGTATGCCTCCATTTGGAGGGAGCGGCGCAGCAGGTCGCAGAAGAGGGCGTTGGGCAGGGTGTCTTGGTGACGGTTGACCTTTCGGATGATGGAGTTTTCAACCCAGAGGGAGGCGGTCATGTCGAAGTCGTCGAGCAGCGAGTCGATTTGGGGTTGTAGGTTTCGACGCTGCGCATCGTAGTAGGCGATGTTGTAATAGGTGCCTTGTGCCTGGCCCTGGATGCGTATGGGCTGGCGGGAGGTGCAGGAGAAAAGGAGCAGCACCGAGAGCAGCGATAGGATTGCAGGGGCTTTCATGTTCCGTTCAAGAAAAAGCGTCCGGCACACTGTGCCGAACGCTTCGTTCACCAATGAAAAGACAATTATTTTGTAATGACGAATTTTCTCACGATGGTCTCACCATTCTGCAAGGTGACGCGCATGGTGTAGTTGCCCTTGGAGAGGCTGGAGAGATTCATCTGGCTCTTGTTGGCGCTGATGTAGTTGTTCAGCACCTGCTGGCCGAGGGCATTGTAGATGGTCACTTCACGGATGGTTTCGGCGCTTTCGATGTTGAGCTGACCGACGGTGGGGTTGGGATAGAGGCTCACCTCAGTGCCCTGGACATCATCGATGCCGACGAAGGTGACGATGGTAATCCAGCTGGTGTCGTAGCATGAGAAGTTGTTTTCGGGATAGTTGAGGGCGGCTACGAGAGAGACATCCATGTTGGCATTGCCGGGGACATTGGGGATGATGAGGGTGTCGGCCGTGGAGGTCTGGTTGCCATAGGTCCACTTATAGGTAGCGCCTTCGGTGCAGGTGGGATAGAGCTTAGCCGTGTCGCCTGCATGGAGGTGCCATTCGCCGTTGATGGCGGTGATGACGGGAGCCTTTTTGATGGTGAGGGCAAGAACCATAAGGCTGTCGCAGCCGAAGGTGTCAGT
>JAFZUB010000175.1 GCA_017618515.1 Bacteroidaceae bacterium | reverse complement strand
CTCGTTGTCGTCGGCACGGCCTTGCTCGATGGCCCTGTTGAGCAGACGAGCCATCAGGATATCCTCCTCCACGACGAGCTCTATCATCATACCCAAGTCATGGCCACGCTCTGCCAGCATCTTCTTCAGAGCCTCGGCCTGCGGTATGGTGCGGGGAAAACCGTCGAAGATGACTCCCTTGCCTGCGGGCAGAGAATCATAAACCTTCGCCAGGATACTAATCATCAACTCGTCGGGGATAAGCTGACCCTTGTCAATATAACCCTGCGCTATCTTGCCCAGCTCACTGCCAGCCTTGATTTCTGCACGCAGCACATCGCCTGTCGAGATATGGCTCATGCCATAGCGCTTGACTATCTCATCACTATAGGTGCCTTTACCACTGCCGGGAGCACCAAAAATAATAATATTCTTCATATCTTACTCTTTAACATAAATTGCAGGGAAATTGCGATACAGTCCGTCGTAGTCGAGGCCATAGCCAACGATAAACGCATCGGGTATCTCAAAGCAGCTGTAGTCCACCTTCACATCGTGACACAGACGGCTCGGCTTGGTAAACAGTGCAGCCACCTCCAGTGTGCGCGGCTCATGTTCGCGCAGGTCTTTGAGCAGACAGTTCATGCTGAGACCTGTGTCCACGATGTCCTCCACCACAACCACGCGGCGACCTTTTATCATATCCACATCAAGGCCGGGATACATCGTCACCTTGCCGGTAGAGTCAGCGCCATTGTAGGAGGATATGCGCAGGAATTGCAGTTCGCACAATCCATTGTAGTTCCTCACCAGGTCGGCGGCAAAGATGAAGGCGCCCTTCAGTACACACAGAAAGACTGGCACCTCGGCATTGCCCATATCATTGCGTATCTGCTGGGCCAGCTGCACTATCTTCTCTTCAATCTCTTTGGCGCTAATCAGTCGCTTGAATGTCGCGCCGTTAGTTTTGATTATTTCAGGATCGTTCATATTTGAAAGTTGAAAAGTTTATTTCTTTGGGGAAGCCTTGTCGGTCTCTGACTTCGCAATCACTTCCTTCACATAGTCGGTGAGGTAATCCTGCAGCTTGTCGTATGGCACTATGCACTCTGGCATACCGGCGGCAAAGCATGCTATCTCATAGGCGCCCCAGCCAAACCATACCCCCTCGGGAGTCAGTGCAGGCTCCGCACCGGGCAGGTCGAAGCTGTCCAGCATGCCGGGGTCGTCGTTGAAATACTGGTCAAGCACTGCCTTCTTGAGCAGCGGCTTCAGCTTGGTCTTCATCGATATCTTGATGATATCTGCCCACTTGAGTTGCTTGCCTGTGGCGCGGTCAGCGGTGAAGCGGAACTGCCAAGGCATGCCGTGGGCTCCGGCACGATAGTCATAGCCGCAGTTCTCAAAGGTCACATAGCCGTCAGTAATGTCGCCCACTGAAATATCGTCTTCATAGCTATACTTGGGCCTGAAGTCGTCATCATCAAAGTCGTTCTCTGCAAACATCTCCTCCAGGTCGGACTTGGCCTCGGCGAAACGGCGCTTCTTGTGGTCGGTGATAGCCTGCTTGATGTTCTCCTCGCCGGTGGCACCCTTCACTCCGAAGTTGCTCAACACTGTCTGGCGCATGTATTTCTGGATGTCAGGGTCTTCGGCCACGGGCATCACTACCTTGACATTGTAGTCCATCCACTGGTCAGAACCAGTCACTATCACAGAGTCGAACTCCACCTTGGGAACTGACTCTTCCTCCACCACAGCCACTACGCTGTCACTGTCTGCAGCCCCAGTGGCGGCAGCCTCCTCTACCTTGTTGCCCTTGCAACCACCGAGCATCATGACACCCAGCAGCGCAGCAACTATGCATCCATTGCAAAAATAAAACCGTTTTTTCATATCTTTAATTTATTTCGCGAAATTACAAAATCTTTCACATGCAGCAAAGAAAAGTCAGTCAAACTTGAGTGCCTTGACTGGCTTGATGTGCGACACCACGAGAGTCGGCCCCACCAATATCAGTGTGCAGATGACCAGCGTGGAGATGTTCAGGGCGATGATGGCGAGCCAGTTGAATGTCACCGGCACATGGTCCACATAGTAGCTGCTGGCGTCCAGAGGGAAGATGTGCCACTGCCACTGCACGTAACACAATGCAAGGCCTATCGCATTGCCCAGCACAAGACCACGTCCGATGATAAACACACCGTAGTGCAAGAACACACGGCGCACCATCGAGTTGCGCCCTCCCAGAGCCTTGAGTATTCCAATGGTCGAGGTGCGCTCAAGTATCAAGATTAGCAAACCGCTTATCATCGTGAAGCAGCAAACGCAAGTCATCAGACCGAGTATCACCCAGATATTCATGTCCAGCAGTTTCAGCCAGTCGAAGATGGCACCATACAGTTCGCTGATGCTATACACTGCGTAGTAGCATCCGTTGCGGTCTGGCACGTCTGGCTTCAGCGTGGCCACGCGGTCAGCGATATCCTCCACCTGGCTGAAGTCCTTGACCATAATCTCCAGCGTTGAGCACGACAGGCTGTCCCATCCGTTGAGGGCATTGACCACGGGCAGTGACGCAAAGGCCGTGTTGCTGTCAAACTGCGTCATGTTGGTCTGGTAGATGCCGCACACCACGAAACGGCGCATCCTTATGTCGCTGCTGAAGAAATATGCAAACACCTTGTCCCCGCAGTGCAGACTCAGAGCATCAGCTATGTCGCGACTGATAAGCAACTCTGGGCTCCCCTCCCCTTGGGAGGGGTCGGGGGTAGGCTGTTTCGGCAGCTTCCCTTCCACCAAATGCTGCGCAAGAAACGACGTATCATAGTCCTCGCCTATCCCAGTGAAAGAAATACCCTGGAAATCAGCATCCGTCTTCAGTATGCCAGCCTTCTGAGTCACCCTCTGCACATGACTGACGCCCTCACACTTGCTCAGCCTGTCGAGGAACGACGCGCCGGCTATCACTGGCAGCGTGTCGCACATCTGCTGTGCGTCAGTGTTCAGTATCTGGATATGCGACCCGAAGCCCGTCACCTTACTTTTTATCTCGTCCTTGAACCCAAGCACCACCGCCACCGACACTATCATTATCGCCAAGCCGATAGCAATACCAATAGTCGCGATATTCACACCAAGCGACGACAGGCGCCCGGTGTTCTCCTTGCTGCCATATAGGCGACGTGCTATAAATAGTGATAGGGACATAATTCAAATTTAATGGTCAAGAGTCGAGAGTCAAGAGTCGAGAGATGGCTGATGGCTGATGGAAGATGTGTTATCGTTTTCGTTCTCCAAATATCGCACTCCCCACCCGCACCATATTGCTGCCTTCCTCAATCGCAATAGTATAGTCATGACTCATGCCGTAGCAGCGGACAGAGAACTCCGGGGCCTCCGCAAAGAACTGCGCCTTAGCCCGTGTGAACAAATCATACACCCTCCTGAACTCCGCGTGCACCTGTAGCGAGTCGTCGGTGTTCGAAGCCATACACATCACCCCGCACAGCCTCACCCCTGCCAGGTCGCGCCAGCCACCCTCTTCGAGCATCTGCCAGCACTCATCGACAGTGAAGCCAAACTTCGTCTCTTCCTCTGCCACGTGTATCTGCAGCAGACAGTCTATCCTGCGATCAAACCTCATTGCCTGACGACTGATCTCGCTCAGCAACTTGAATGAATCGACGCTATGAATCAGGCTCACAAAAGGAGCGATATACTTTATCTTGTTCGTTTGCAGATGACCAATGAAGTGCCACTCCACATCCTCAGGCATCAGAGGCTGCTTCACTCGCAGTTCCTGCACGATATTCTCTCCGAACACGCGCTGTCCCGCACGGTAGGCCTCCATCACCTCCTCCACGGGGTGATACTTCGACACCGCTACTAGCTCCACGCCCTGCGGCAGCGTACCCTTCACAGCCTCTAGTCTATCTGCAATCATAATCGTCACTGGTCAATGGCCTTGTACTCAAACACCTCCATGATATTCGTCTCCGCAATCGACAAAATAGTGCGGTCCGTCACCAGCCCCCCAAGGAAACCCTCAGTGTTGGCAAGAGCCGACCGGAAGTCCTTCGCGCGGACATACAGCGTGACATTCACCTTCTTCTCTTTGCCCGCACTCTCGTCGATAGACAGCATCGCCACCTTAGCCTTGTACCACACTCCATCCAGCGGGTTGTG
>JAFZUB010000174.1 GCA_017618515.1 Bacteroidaceae bacterium | reverse complement strand
TGTGTAGTAGCCAAGACCGTCGCCTACATAGTAGAGTTTCTTGGAATAAACGCCAATGACACTCTGCAGATCAGCGTAAGTGTACTCTGCGGGAATATCGCCTACAATGTTAGGAGCAGTACCCCATCCGATTGAGGTCCATACAGATGTGTATGCATCTACAGCCGTTTCCAGCACGTGCATTTTTACATCAGCACATCCTGCGCAGAAATAGCCACCCCTTTCCGAAGGAGGAGTAGGTCCATAGAAATAAATATCCTCCAAAGGAGTACCGCTGAAGCAGAAGCCCTGAGAAATTTTGGTAAGCCCAGTGCCAAAGGTAACGGTCTTCAAATTGGTACATCCACTTAGCGGATCACCTCCCCCAGTTTTAGTAAAGCTGTTGGGGAAGGTCAACTCGGTTACCTCCGTCATGTTGTTGAAGGAGGAAGAACCAGCAGAAACCAAGCCCTCGTTCATGGTAATCGACGTAACGGTCGAATACCTGAAAGCTTTGTCGCCTACCTTGGTGACATTATAGGTTGTTCCGCCCACCTCAATGGTAGCCGGAATAACAATATCACCTGTGTAGGAGTTCGTTCCCGCAGCAGTCGGTTCTGACTCGCCCGGGTAAACCACTGTTGCTTCAGTGCCTGACAGTTCATAGTAGAGAGCCCCTACCTGAACCTTGTCGGCACTCGCCGTCGCTACTATGAGCAGCAACAGCGTCGTTAAAAGTAAACGAATTTGTTTGAACATAGGTTAATAATTTAGGTTAATAAAAAAGTTAAATAATGGTATTACTATTTCTTCATTTTTCTATCCGCGCCATGTGTCACGACACACTACGCAGGAATTGCAAAGATAAGAAAATTGTCCTGACACAGGCAAATTTTATTATAACTTTTTTAGAAAAAACATGAACTTTCCCAACTTTTTTGGCGAAAAAAAAGGAGAAAAGCTAATAACATACAAAATTTGTTATTTCATATTTTTCTCGCGCCCTCTTCGCGCGCGTATATTATTATAAGGTAGTAGATGGATGCGAAATTAAAAAAGGTTAAAAATAATTGCGAAGATTTGTGGCCGATATAATTTTTTTTGTCTATATTTGCAACTCAGAAAATATTTCTGAATTCTTTTTTATGCATCCTAAACTCGTTGGCGCAAGCCTTAGATTTATACAGAGGAGCAATGAGGTGAGTATCTACAAGTTAGACGCTCCGCACGTAGCCAATCAATATTTTATCGCCAGCTATAAAGAAGCTCAGCGATTGCTGATGCACCCCGAAGAGGTAGGTTTCCAAACATACCTCGATTTGCTTCCGCCCACCATCGAGGTATTGAAATGGATGAAGGGAGCCGAGGGCATACAGCACCTTGACATTCTCACCATCCTCAGGGGAGGCTTGAACTACCCCGTAGAGGAAGCTTCCCACCAGGCTGGCATACAGGTGAACAATATGAATTTCCTATCGTGCGAGAGAATCATAGAAAACAAGAAGATTCTGCGCCTGGAGATAAAGTACCAGAAATACAACATCGTAGATAACGGCACCATACTGATAGGTGACATCGTGGCTACGGGCGACACGTTGAAGGAATGCTTCAACTATGTGATAGAGCGCTACCGTAAGCGCGGAGGCAAGCTGAGACGCATCATCTTCTTCACCGTAGGAGGCACACGCGCTTTCGATTTGATGGAGGGATTCACCGAGCGGCTGCGCGAGTTCTGGCCCGAGTTTGAAGGGTTTACATGCATATTCTATGAAGGCATCTTCTCTGTGTATCAACACAAGGGAGCCACAGGTGTGAATGTGCCGAGCATCGACTTCTACTGGCATGACTCAGTACTTGCGCCCGAATACAGGCGCAATGTGCTGGAGCAGGACAATGTGTTGTTTGAGAAATGTATCATATACGACGGCGGAGCCAGGCGCTACGAGATACCCGAGCATTACCATGAGGCCATGGAATATTGGCGCGACATACGTACCGCTGCCGACAACACTAACATGAAAGCCTTTGTGGATGAAAAGATAGGTTATCCCTCGCCCTCGAGCTTTGAGGAGTGGCTTGAGATAAACCATTATTGCGAACACACCCTCTCCCCCACCTTTGCTGATATCGAGAGTCTGCGCTCCCTTTATCAACTGGAAGAAGCGTTTCGCCAGCGCAGCTACAAGCGCAACCTAAAGCACATCGCTGAAGTAAGACTCAGCGAGATAGAGGCTGCATTGGGAAAATACCTATAAAGATTGAAAAATTGAAAGATTGAAAAGAATAACTAAAACAATAAAACAATGAGTACACAGAAGAAAGATGTCGATTTCCAATCGACTGCGGTGAGCAGGGAAGCTCGTAGGAGCAACCTCACCATGTTTATGATTATGATGGGCTTCACATTCTTCTCTGCCAGTATGTGGGTAGGACAGAATATGGCTCAAGGTCTCAACTTCGCCGACTTTATTGCAGCAACAGTACTCGGCGGTATCATCCTCGGCGCTTATACCGGTTCGCTGGGTTATGTGGGAGCCAAGACCGGTCTTAGCCTTGACTTGCTAGCCGTGAGAAGTTTTGGCACCAAGGGCAGTTATCTGCCAAGCGCAATGATTAGCTTCACCCAGATGGGTTGGTTTGGCGTTGGTCTCGCAATGTTTGCCATTCCTATCGCCAAAGTAGCCTTCGGCGACAGCATGTCAGCCACTTATATCATGGTAGCGATTGCAGGCGTATGTATGACTGCCTCTGCCTACTACGGCATCAAGGGACTCACCATTATCAGCTATATCGCTGTGCCGTGCGTAGCCATACTTGGTACTGTAGCCATGATTTTGGCCATCCGCCAGGGCGACCGCGGTCTGATAGAGCAGTTTGAAGAGGGCGAAAAGACGCTCGGCATCATTGCCGGCGCTGGCCTTGTAATCGGTAGCTTTATCAGCGGCGGTACAGCCACGCCAAACTTCACACGTTTTGCCAAGAGCAGCAAGGCTGGCTGCATCATCACCATAGTCGCCTTCTTCATCGGCAATAGCTTGATGTTCCTCTTCGGTGCTGTCAGCTCGGTCTATGTGGGCGGCAACGACATCTTCGATGTAATGATTAACCTCAACCTCTTCTATATCGCTGTGCTGGTGCTGGGTCTGAATATCTGGACCACAAATGACAATGCCCTCTACTCCACCGGTCTCGGTCTTGCCAATATATTCAAGTTAAGCAAGAAGAGTATGGTGCTGATGAGCGGTTTTATAGGCACTGTTTCCGCCGTATGGCTCTACAACAATTTCTGCGGTTACCTCAACATCCTCAACTGCACTCTGCCCCCTGTTGGCATCATCCTCATCCTCGGCTATCTGCTTAACAAGAGCGACTATGCTGAAGGCACTGAGACCAAGCCAAAGACCGTAGTCTGGGGTGCGGTACTGGGCGTAGTGGCAGGTGCTGTGGTTGCCAATCTCGTAAACTGGGGCATCCCGGCAATCAATGGTATGGTAGTAGCCGCCATCTGCTACCTCATCGGTAGGGCACTGAGCAAGAAGTAAGAGATGCAGTACGATTTCGACAAGCATGTAGAGCGCCGTGGCACCGACTGCCTTAAATACGACGGACTCTTCCAAATGCTTGGGCGCAGCGATGTCATGCCGCTGTGGGTAGCTGACATGGACTTTGAGACACCACCGTTTGTGGTGCGCTCCATAGAGCAGCGCCTTAAGCAAAGAGTACTTGGCTACACTCTACCTCCCGCCTCTTTCTATAAGAGCATAATAAACTGGATGGAGCGCAGGCACAGTGTCTGCCTCAAAGCAGAAGATATCCATTTCGTGCCAGGCATCGTTCCGGCTGTACACCATGCTGTTTGTGCCTTTACCGAAAAGGGGGATAAGATACTGATACAGCCACCCGTATATCACCCTTTCGCTCATATAATAGATATTAATGAACGCACGCGTGTAGATAACCCACTCCGAGTAGTGAACGGTCGATTTGAGATGGACCTCGACGACCTGGAGCAGAAACTGCCTGGATGCAAGATGATGATTTTGTGCAATCCACACAATCCAGGCGGCAGAGTGTGGGCTCCAGATGTGCTGGAACGAGTGGCAAAGCTATGCTACAAACATGGTGTTAAGGTGCTGAGCGATGAGATACACTCCGACATGACTCTACGCGGTCATCGCTACACACCCTTTGTCAATAGTTGCGCAGAAGCACGCGACATTGCTCTGACCATGAACGCTCCGAGCAAGGTGTTCAATATGCCCGGCGTAGTGGTATCGTACTGCTACAGCCTGTCTCCCGCAATGCGTGAGCGATACTTTACATTCCTTGACCAAGCTGATGTGGCGCTGGGCAACATCTTCTCTTATGGCTGTCTGCAAGCATGCTACACCGAGGAAGGCGAAGAGTGGCTACAGCAAATGCTCGACTATACGCAAAGAAATATTAAGATGGTTGAGACATTTCTTAGTGAACACTGCCCCAAGATTAAGCCAATGCATCCAGAGGCTTCTTTCCTCATATTCCTTGATAACAGAGAGATGCCTTTTGCCTCGGCAGAGGAGATGCATAAATTCTACCTGGAGAAAGCCCACCTCTATCTAAACGAAGGACAGACCTTCGGCAAGGAAGGAGAGAAATTTATGCGCCTCAACGTGGCTCTGCCACGCGCAGACTTGGTCTCGGCACTCCATAAACTGCAGCAAGCATATACAGAAATAGGTGCATAACCATTATTTTGGCAACATAATTACCCTCTTTCAGAATTATTTTTGTAACTTTGCAAGCCACAGGCAAAAGTAAAAAGACGAAAGTCAAGTCGTGAAATAGTAAAATAGTCAAATATAATCATGTTCAGCAAAGACACATACATCATGCGCCGCAAGGCCTTAGCCGATAAGGTGGGTGGCGGCTTGATTATCATCCTGGGCAATAACGAAAGTCCTGCCAACTATCCCAACAACTGCTACACCTTCCGTCAGGACAGTAGCTTCCTCTACTTCTTCGGTGCACAACGCGACGGTCTGGCCGGCGTGATTGACGTGGACAATCAGAAAGAGTATTTCCTTGGCGATGATATTGATATCGACGACATTGTATGGTACGGCTCCGTGGATAGCGTCAGCGATATGGCTGATATGGCCGGGGTAAAGGAGAGTGCACCATTCAGCAAGCTGAGCCAGCTAGTGGAAGCAGCCAAGCAGAGTGGACAGGAAATACACTTCTTGCCCCCCTATCGCTACGACAACAAGATACTGTTGCAAGAACTGCTGGACATCAAGCCCGCCGAGCAGAAAGCAGCAGCTTCACTCAAACTCATCAAGGCGGTGGTTGACCTGCGCTCCACCAAGAGCGAAGAAGAGATACGCGAGATTGAGCGTGCATGCTCTATCGGTTTTAAGATGCACACCACTGCCATGAAGTTGGCACAGCCTGGTGTTACCGAGCATTTCATCGGCGGCACCATCGACGGCATTGCCCGTTCTTTAGGCAGCAAAGTCTCGTTTGCATCAATAGTGACCATGCATGGCGAGATACTTCACGGTGCACCCAAGATGACTCATCTGGAGGCCGGTCGTCTGCTGCTGGTTGATGCTGGAGCCGAGACTATCAATAACTATTGCTCCGATCACACTCGCACCACACCCGTGAGTGGCAAGTTTACCCATCGCCAGCGAGACATCTACACCATAGTGGAGCAAGCACACGACCTCGCCATGCAGCAGGCAAAGCCTGGCGTGAAATACTATGACGTACACATGGATGTATGCCGCCTCATCACCAATGGCCTCAAGGATCTTGGTCTTATGAAGGGCGACACTGAAGAGGCTGTGCAGGCTGGTGCTCACGCCCTATTTCTCCCCCACGGCCTCGGCCACATGATGGGCCTTGACGTGCATGACATGGAAGACCTTGGTCAGGTATATGTGGGCTATGACGACGAGGTGCGCCCCTCCACCCAGTTTGGCACTGCCAGCCTTCGTATGGGTCGCCGCCTGCAGAAGGGATTTGTCATTACCGACGAGCCGGGCATATATTTTATTCCTGACCTTATCGACTATTGGCGCACCAACAATATCAACTCCGACTTCCTGGACTTCAACGCCATAGAGAAGTACAAGGACTTTGGCGGGGTACGCATAGAAGACGATGTGCTGATAACCGATGACGGAGCACGCTTCCTTGGTAAGGACCGCATACCCTACCACGCCGACGATGTTGAGAAATATGTGGCAGAATTCCACTATTAAGAATAAAGTATAAAATTATAACACCAATTATCTATGAAATTTACAAACATCTTCGCAGCTCTCTTCGCTGCAACTGCGCTTATGAGTAGCGCCCCCGTGATGGCCGACGACGTCGACACCACTGCATTCACTGTAGTAAAGGAAATTCCTGTTACCTGCGTTAAGGACCAGCACCGCTCCGGCACCTGCTGGGCATTCTCCAGCCTCGGCTTCATTGAGGCCGAAATCCTCCGCAACACCGGCAAGACCTACGACCTCGCCGAAGCCTATGTCATCTACAAGACCTACATCGACCGCGCTATCGCCAACGTACGTATGCACGGTGACGTAAGCTGGTCACAGGGTGGCAGCTTCTACGATGTACTCTACTGTCTCAAGAACTATGGTATCTGCCCCGAAAGTGCAGTGACTCCCGCCGGCACTCTCTATGGCGACACCCTCTTCAATCATAGCGAGTTGGAGAAGGTTGCCCAGGGTTACCTCGGTGCTTTCACTGGCCCCCACGCCAATGTGAAAAAACTCTCTCCCTGCTGGCAGAAGCCCTTCGAGTCCATCCTCGAAGCTTACCTTGGCCCGATGCCCGAGACATTTGAGTATGAAGGCAAGACCTATACTCCGCAGAGTTTCTATCAGAGTCTTGGCATCGACACCGACGACTATGTCAGCCTGACCTCCTTTAACCATCATGACTTTTACACTCAGTTTGCTATTGAGATTCAGGACAACTGGCGCTGGGCACAGAGCTACAACCTTCCGCTTGACGAGTTTATGGAGGTTATCGACAACGCCATCAACAATGGCTACACTGTAGCATGGGGTGCCGATGTAAGCGAGAGCTATTTCAACCGCAACAGCACCAGCATCGCCTCCGTGCCTGCCGACGCCAAGGACAATAGCACCGAGGGCTCCGACCAGGAGCGCTGGATTGGCAAGGACAAGAGTAAGCAAGCCTCTTTCAACGATGCCACTGAGAAGATTATCACTCAGGAACTTCGCCAGGAAGCCTTCGACAACTGGGAGACCACCGATGACCACGGCATGCTGCTCTACGGTATCTCCAAGGATCAGAACGGCAAGGAGTACTATATGATGAAGAACTCCTGGGGCAAGTATGGCAAGTACAAGGGATATGCCTACATCTCCAAGCCCTACGTTGCCTACAAGACCATCAACATCGTAGTCAATAAGAAGGCTGTGCCTTCCAAGATTGCCAAGAAGATTGGCTTGAAATAAAACCAAGCAAAACTATACAAATAGACAAGGAGTACCTCGCGAGGTGCTCCTTTCTTGTATAAAAATAATACTTATGCACTAAAAATACAGTGTTTAACACGCAACTTTATCGTTGTATCGGAAAATAATCGTACCTTTACCTCGCAAATTGCGCGTAATGTGCACATAGCACATCGCGCACGCACGGCTACTACAGGGCTTAGACGCCCCATGTGGCCCCCGCTTTAGGATACAATATAATAAAATAATAACATAAATGAGCTACAAATGGAAGCTACAACCTATCACCCCACAAACACAGGAAGCAGCTAAACGACTGACCGACGAGATTGGCGTCAACCCCATTTTGGGCCCCATTCTCCTGAAGCGCGGAGTAACCAATGCCCGTGAGGCAAAGAAATTCTTCCGCCCCCAGCTGACCGATTTGATCGATCCTTTTGAGATGAAGGATATGGAGAAAGCCGTTGACCGCATCAACAGGGCTATCGGCATGAAGGAGAAGATACTGGTCTATGGCGACTATGACGTCGACGGCTGCACAGCCGTAACCCTCGTCTACAAATTCCTCCACGAATTTTACTCCAATGTCAGTTATTACATTCCCGACCGTTACGAAGATGGTTACGGCATCAGTTTCAAAGCCGTTGACCGTGCCATCAACCTCGGAGTGAAGGTTATCATCATCCTCGACTGCGGCATTAAGGCCAACGAGGAAATTGAATATGCCCGCAAGCACGGCATCGATTTTATAGTGTGCGACCACCATGTGCCCGACGAACAGCTGCCGCCGGCCTACGCCATTCTTGATCCCAAGCGTAAAGACGAGACTTATCCCTACGGTGATTTGTCAGGCTGTGGCATCGGTTTTAAACTGATGCAGGCTTTTGCGCAAAACAATGGCATCGAATTTGGTCGCCTGTTACCCCTGTTAGAGTTGTGTGCTGTTAGCATTGCTGCTGATCTTGTGCCTATCTTGGGCGAGAACCGCATCTTGGCATATCATGGCCTGAAGCAGCTTAACGCCAATCCCAGCGTAGGACTACAGGCCATCATTCAGACCTGCGGACTAAGCGGCAAAGAGATTGGCATCAGCGATGTAATGTTTCGCATTGGTCCGCGCATCAATGCCTCAGGCCGCATACAAAACGGCGGAGAGACCATCGAGCTGCTGATAGAGCGCAATCTGGACGAAGCCATTGCCAAGGCCAACACCATCAACAATTACAACGAGGCACGCAAGGACATCGACAAGCAGATGACCGAAGAAGCCAACGCCATTGTTGACAAAATCACCAACCTTGACAATCGCCGCAGCATCGTTGTGTATAGCAAAGAGTGGCACAAGGGCGTGATAGGTATCGTAGCCTCGCGCCTCACCGAGCTCTACTATCGTCCTACCGTGGTGCTGGCTCTTGATGAGAACGGTGTGCTCACTGGCTCTGCACGCTCAGTGGCTGAGTTTGACATCTATTCGGGCATTGAGAGTTGCAGGGATCTGCTACTCAACTTCGGCGGTCATACCTATGCCGTCGGCCTGAGCATTAAGGAAGAGAACATCAAGGAGTTTATACGCCGTTTTGAGGAGTATGTGGAGGCTCACATACAGGAGGAGCAGACAGAAGCTACGCTGAGCATTGATGCACAGCTCAACTTCTCTGACATTACCCCCGAGCTATACTACGACCTCAAGAAGTTACGCCCCTTCGGTCCGGAAAATCCCGAGCCGCTGTTCTGCACCAACGATGTCTATGACTATGGCACGAGCAAAGTGGTAGGCCGCGGCCAAGAGCATATTAAGTTGGAGCTTGTTGACAACAAGTCAAACAAGATACTCAACGGTATAGCTTTTGGTCAGAGCAGCCATGCCCGTTTCATCAAGACCAAGCGAGCATTTAATATCAGCTACACCATAGCGGAGAATATTTACAAACACGGCGAGATACAATTGCAAATTGAAGATATCCAACCTGCCGAGCCAGAATAACGAAGCCCTTGCTATACTCAAGAAATACTGGGGCTACGACTCCTTTCGCGGCATACAGCATGACATAATCCAGAGCATCTGCGCAGGTCGCGACACCCTCGGTCTCATGCCCACTGGTGGCGGGAAGAGCATCACCTTTCAGGTTCCCTCGCTGATAATGGATGGCGTTTGCATAGTCATCACCCCCCTCATAGCCCTGATGAAAGACCAGGTAAATCACCTGCGTGACCGCGGCATCAAGGCCACTGCCGTCTATTCCGGCATGACATACAGCGAGATGCTTACCGCCTTCGACAACTGCATCCTCGGCAAATACAAATTCCTCTACATATCCCCAGAGCGAATCAAGTCTGAACTGTTTCAGACCAAACTCGCACACATGCAGGTCAACTTCATCACCGTTGATGAGGCGCACTGCATCTCGCAGTGGGGCTACGATTTCCGCCCCTCCTATCTAAACATCGCGCTCATACGCAAGCTTAAGCCCGAGTCTCCGGTACTGGCCATTACTGCTACAGCCACACCACGTGTGGTAGAAGACATACAGCGCCAGCTCCATTTTCACGAGCCCAACACTATGCGCATGAGCTTTGAGCGCAGCAATCTCAGCTATATAGTCAGAGAGACGACCAACAAAGACTCCGCCCTGCTCCAGATACTCCACGACACCACGGGCTCTGCAATCGTCTATACGCGCAATCGCGAGCAGACAGCCCAACTCGCCAAGATGCTGACAGACAACGGCATAAGCGCCATCTTCTATCACGCAGGCCTTGAGAATGCCGACAAAGACATGCGCCAGCAGCTCTGGCAGAGTGACATGGTACGCGTTATGGTGTGCACCAACGCCATCGGCATGGGCATAGACAAAGCTGACGTGCGCACCATCATACACATAAGCGTGCCCGACAGCATCGAGGCATACTTCCAGGAGGCAGGGCGTGCAGGACGCGACGGACTGCCAGCCCAAGCCATACTTCTCAAGGGACCGCACGATGTAGCCAATCTACGTAGGCATATCGACACAGCATTCCCTTCCAAACAGTTCATACGCGAGGCATACGAGAATATCTGCTATTACTATGAGCTCGCAGTGGGCGACGGCAATGGTCTGTGCAAGGAGTTTAATATCAACGATTTCTGTCGCCGCTTCCACTACTTCCCCCTGCCGTTGCTCAGCGCATTCCGTCTGCTAGAGCATGCCGGTTATCTGCAGTATAGCGACCCCGAGGATTCCTCTTCGTGCGTCAAAATAGTGGTAGATAAAAACGAACTATATCGCATGCAGCATCTGCCCGACAGATGCGAGAAAGTGCTGCAGGCACTCATGCGTAACTACAACGGACTCTTCGCCGACCTCATGCCCATAGAGGAAGTACTCCTCGCACAGCGCACCGCGCTCAGTCACTCGGAGATATATGAGGCACTCCTTACCCTCAACCGTTTAGGCGTTATCTACTACATCCCCTTCAAACGAATCGCCCATCTCACCTTTATGCAGAGCCGCGTAGAGACTGACGAGATAACTTTTTCCACCGAAGTGTATGAGCACCGACGCATGGAGCTTGTGCAGCGCGTCAATGCAATGTTACACTACCTCACTGCCCACACCACATGCCGCAGCCGACTGCTGCTAGAGTATTTCGGGCAGACCGACGCCAGCGACTGCGGTCACTGCGACACATGCCTCGCCAACGGCTATTCGCAACACGCTACCAACACACAGCAGGCCGACCATGCACAGCAAGCCATCGTTGCACTGCTGCAAGACGGCAAGCCCCATTCGTTCCAAGAACTCCGAGCCATACCCATCTCCCTCGATAGCATCAAGCAAGCACTCGAGACCATGCTCTCAGAAGGCGAGATAACATAAACTGACGGCTACTTCAGCCTAACATAGCTCCTAACTCCTAATTACTAACTCCCTAAATAATGCTTCCAATAACCTTCACCACCGATGCCGCAAAAGAGCTCAGCACCACGCTCTCCGCTCTGGAATACGACCGCCTCTTCATCCTCTGCGATGAAAACACCAACCGCCATTGCCTGCCAATCCTCAATGGTCAATGGTTAATGGTCAATGGTCAATGTTTGACTATCCCCTCCGGCGATACTAACAAGACTCTCGACAGCGTCACCCGTGTATGGCAGTCGCTCGTTGAGGGCAAAGCCACGCGCCACTCCATCCTCGTCAACCTCGGAGGTGGCATGGTCACTGACCTCGGAGGCTTTGCAGCCAGCACGTTCAAGCGCGGCATACGCTTCATCAACATACCCACCACCCTACTGGGTATGGTCGATGCCTCCGTGGGCGGCAAGACAGGCATCAACTTCGGCGGACTCAAAAATGAGATTGGTGTCTTCCGCGATGCGGAGCAGGTAATCATCGACACCCATTTCCTGCAGACGCTCGACCGCGAGAACATCCTCTCTGGCTATGCCGAGATGCTCAAGCACGCGCTCCTCAGCACCACTGCAGAATGGGCGGAACTACTCAACTACAACATCATAGAGCCCGACCTGGAGCTACTGAGCAATCTGCTGAGCAAAAACCTGAAGGTAAAGGAGCATATCGTCCGCGAAGACCCTACGGAGCAGGGACTGCGCAAAGCCCTCAACCTCGGCCATACCATAGGTCATGCCCTTGAGAGTTTCGCCATGGGGCAAGGCGCACCCGTTCTCCACGGCTATGCCGTTGCCTGGGGGCTTATCTGCGAGCTGTATCTCAGCGCCATCAAGCTCGGCTTCCCGTCCGACAAGCTGCGGCAGACAGCCAGCTTCATCCGTCAGCACTACGGCATGCCCGCCATTGAGTGTAAGCACTACGACCGCCTGCTCGCGCTCATGACGCATGACAAGAAGAATATGGGCGACACCATCAACTTCACCCTGCTTGCCGACATAGGCGACATACGTCTCAACCAGACAGCCCCACGCGACGAGATATTCGAAGCCCTCGACTTCCTCAGAGAAGCCTAAAGATGAAAGTCTTACTCAATAATATAATTCCCTTTGGCAGCTACGTCGCCATCAATCTGTTTGGATTGGTGCTCAGCCGTCGCCCCCTCAGCAAGGTGGAGCGCAACCACGAATACATCCACAGCCTGCAGCAACGTGAACTGCTATGGATAGGATTCTATCTGTGGTACCTCATAGAATGGTTCGTCAAGCTGTGCGCGCAGCGCAACGCCAAGCGTGCATACTTCACCATCTCATTCGAACGCGAAGCATACCTCCACCAGAACGACCTCAACTACTGCCACCACCGCCCCTTCTGGGCATGGAGGAAACACCTCACACATTAAGCTGACGGCGTTCGGGGCAAACCAAAAAAAATCTCGCGCGTACCATATTACTATACGTACGCGCGAGATTATATTTCCGTCTGTGGGCAGTATCTTGTACTTCAACCCTCAGACATCAATCTTCTAAGCCTAAATCTGCTCCAATAGCTTCACAACAAAGTTGTAGTACTTTGCCACAGAAGGGATATTGCAGCGCTCGTTGGGTGTATGCGGCGAGCGAAGCGTGGGGCCGAAGCTGACGGCGTCCATGTCGGGATAGACAGTCTTGATGATACCGCACTCCAGTCCGGCATGCACTACGGTAATCTTGCAGTCCTCACCGTTGACCTCGCGATAGACGCGCTCAATGGTCTTGGCTATTGGTGAGTTGACATCGGGCTGCCATGCCGGATAGCGACCATGATAGTTGACGGTGAAGCCGCCAAGCTCGAAGGTGGCGCTGGCTGACGATGCGAGCTCGTCAAGCTTGCTATCCATAGAGCTGCGCACGAGCACATCGGCCTCTGCCTTGCCATCGGCTGCCTTTACAATGCCGAGGTTGCAAGAGGTCTCAACGATATCGGGGATGGAGGGTGTCATGCGATAGACTCCGGCATGCATAGCAAGCACAGTGTTGGTGATAGCCTTAGCTACACCCACGGGCATGGCAGTGGCAGGGGTATCCACGGTCTCAGCAGTGATAGTGATACCCTCCTCAATGCCTGCGTACTCTGCCTGATAGATAGCCTGCCACTTTTCACATTGAGTTTTGAGTTTTGAGCTTTGAGCATTATCTCCCACTACGACGATGTTGCCGAACGAAGGGATAGCATTACGCATATTGCCGCCTTCCCATGAAGCGAGGGTTGCGCCATTGGCGAGTGCCTCCTTGGCGATATTGGCAAGCAACTTGTTGGCATTGGCGCGGCCTTCATTGATTTCGAGGCCGGAGTGACCGCCCTTGAGTCCGCTGATGCTAACCTTGACAGCTACTGCGTCTGCAGCCACCGGCTCGGGAGTGTATGTCATCGCTGCCTGCACGTCCATGCCACCTGCTGACCCAATAACGAACTCGCCCTCGGTCTCGTTGTCGAGGTTAAGGAGGATGCTGCCCTTGAGGGTGCCAGGCTTGAGGTTCTCCACTCCATACATCGACGACTCCTCGTCAACGGTGAAGATGGCCTCCAGCGGACCGTGCTTGAGGGTCTTGTCCTCAAAGATAGCCATGGCGGTGGCAATGCCTATGCCATCATCGGAGCCGAGGGTAGTGCCACGTGCCTTTACCCAGTCGCCATCAATGTATGTCTCGATGGGGTCGGTAAGGAAGTCATGATTGGACTCCTGTGTCTTCTGGGGCACCATGTCCATGTGGCCCTCCATGGTCACCATGGGGCGGTCTTCCATTCCCGGTGTGGCGGGAACACGTACGATAATGTTGCCTGCATTGTCCTGAAAGGCTTCAAAGCCGTTACCCTTTGCCCATTCGAGCAGAAAGGCCTGAATCTTTTCTAGGTGTCCGCTAGGACGCGGCACCTGGGTAAGGGAATGGAATGCTTTCCAAATGCCCTGCGGTTGTAAGTCAGTGATAGTCATTTTATTTAAGATTTAAGATTTGATATTTCAGGTTTATAACAGTTATTGGTTAACAGTTAGTGTTTCGCGGTTCTTCATATTCTGCAGCACTATGAGAGCATATACACCAAGCACTACGAGAAGCATGGTCTGCACGGTGTGAACGATGAGCGCGAAAATGATGGCGCTGGTGGCTCCGAGACCGTAGAGGACAAGGAT
>JAFZUB010000173.1 GCA_017618515.1 Bacteroidaceae bacterium | reverse complement strand
TCACTATCCTGCCTGAGTTCATGCAGTGCGAAGAGTATGTCAACGCCGATGAGATAGCGCGCGGCTTGTCGCCCTTCCATCCCGAGAGGGTGCCTGTGGAGGCCGGCAAACTGATGATCTCGCGCATGACCGAGTTCCTGAGAAAAGGCGTCACCTTCGCCGTGGAGACAACTCTCTCCACCCATTCGTATGTGAACCTCATCAAGCGTGCCCACAAAGCGGGCTACACTGTGGAGCTGTTCTTCCTGTGGCTGTCGTCAGCCGACGTAGCTGTGAGGAGGGTTGCAAAGCGTGTGGCTGAGGGTGGCCATCACATTCCCGAGGATGTGATAAGGCGCCGTTACGACGCGGGCATACGCAACCTTATCGAGACTTACAGCCAAATAGTGGACCGCTGGATTCTGATTGACAATAACACCACCTCTGTGGTGGTGGCCGAGACACGTAACGGCGAGACGACCGTGTTTGACCTCGACCGATATAATAAAATTCTGAGCCATGATGCATAACGACTACAACTCGCCGCTCACCCCATACGCCCGTAAGGTGCAGCACGGCATGGCTGTGGCTAACCGCAAGATGATGGCCAGAGCTTCGGTCTTTGGGTACTCGCTGGTGCTCGGAGAGCCTGACGGTTCCTACCGCGAGCAGGATGCCCGTCTATTGATGGACGAGCTGCGCGATACCCCGTGGTGGAAAACTCACTTTGATGACTAAACAGGATCTCTTTCGCCAACTGACCGACCTGACGCTGCAGTTGCAGAATGATCCGGACAATGCGGAACTGCTCATGCAGCGCGGACAGATACGCTACCGCCTTAATGACAAGCAGGGGGCGTGGGAGGATCTACAGCGCGCCCTGGAGCTGAAGCCCGAGCTGATGAAGATAATAAATGGAAAAATAAAGAAATAATCTGATGAATATTGTAGAACGATTTCTTAATTACACGAAGTTTGACACGCAGTCGGCTGAGGACAGCCAGACGACTCCGTCCACTGAGAAGCAGTGGGCGTTTGCCCGCTACCTGAAAGGGGAGCTGGAGGACATAGGGCTGGACGATGTGGAGCTCGACGAGCACGGCTATCTCTATGCCGTTCTGCCTGCCAACACCAATAAGAAAGCACCGGAGATTGGTTTCATTGCCCACATGGACACGAGCCCTGACTGCTCAGGCGCCGATATCAACCCGCGCATTGTGGAGTGCTACGACGGCGGGGATATAGTGCTGGACGCGGAGGCTGACATACGCATCTCGCCACAGACATTCCCTGAACTGCTAAGCCATAAGGGCGAAGATATCATCGTGACAGACGGCCACACTCTGCTTGGTGCCGACGACAAGGCGGGCATCGCGGAGATAGTGCAGGCAATGGTCTATCTGATGGAGCATCCCGAGATAGAGCACGGCAACATACACGTGGCTTTCAATCCCGACGAGGAGATAGGTATGGGTGCCCACAAGTTTGACGTGGAGAAGTTCGGCTGCGAGTGGGCGTACACTATGGACGGCAGCGAGGTGGGCGAGTTGGAGTTTGAGAATTTCAACGCTGCCTCTGCCAAGATAGCTGTCACGGGTATGAGTGTGCACCCGGGCTATGCCAAGGGTAAGATGCTCAACGCCGGTCGCATAGCTGCCGAGTTGGTGGCGATGATGCCTGAGGCAGAGACACCCGAGCAGACTGAAGGCTACGAGGGATTCTTCCACCTCACTGGCATGAGCGGTAATGTGGAACGCGCCGAGCTGAGCTATATTATCCGCGACCACGACCGCAAGCGCTTTGAGGAGCGCAAGGAGCAGATTGTCGAGGTGTGCGATAGGATAAACGAGAAGTATGGCTGCACCGTGGTTAAGGCCGAGGTGAAGGACCAATATTATAATATGCGCGAGAAAGTGGAGCCGATGATACACGTCATCGACATAGCCATCAAGGCAATGGAGCGTGCTGGGGTGCCCGTGAAGATACAGCCTATTCGTGGCGGCACCGATGGTGCGCAGCTCTCGTTCAAGGGTCTGCCGTGCCCCAACATCTTTGCCGGCGGAATGAATTTCCACGGTCCGCTGGAGTATCTGCCCATCCCCTCGATGCATAAGGCGATGGATACTATCGTGCAGATATGCGCCATCACTGCGCAGTATAATGAATAAATTGTAAAATTGTAAATTAATTATATATGTCAACAACAAACTCTGTCTCCAACATCGGAGACGACAAATTGAAAGCCTTACAGACGGCTATGGCCAAGATAGAGAAGGACTTTGGCAAAGGCTCTATCATGAAATTGGGCGACCAGCCGGTGGAGAAGGTGGATGTAATCCCCACTGGCAGTATAGGCCTCAATATGGCCCTCGGTGTGGGCGGTTATCCTCGCGGTCGTATCATCGAGATTTTCGGTCCCGAATCGTCGGGCAAGACAACTCTTGCTCTCCATGCTATGGCTGAGGCGCAGAAGATGGGAGGCGTGGCTGCAATGATTGATGCAGAGCATGCGTTTGACCCCTATTATGCCGAAGCTCTTGGCGTGAACATTGCTGATCTGCTTGTGGCGCAGCCCGATAATGGCGAGCAGGCGCTGCAGATAGCTGACCAGCTGATTAGCTCGGCGGCTGTGGACATTATTGTTATAGACTCTGTGGCTGCCCTTACGCCGAAAGCAGAGATAGAGGGCGACATGGGCGATAACAAGGTGGGCCTACAGGCACGCTTGATGAGTCAGGCGCTGCGCAAGCTGACCTCTACCATCAGCAAGACCAAGACTTGCTGCATCTTCATCAATCAGCTGCGCGAGAAGATTGGCGTGTTGTTTGGTAATCCTGAGACTACTACTGGCGGCAATGCGCTTAAGTTCTATTCCAGTGTGCGCCTCGACATCCGCCGTGTGTCTGGCGTCAAGAGTGGCGAAGATGTGGTGGGTAGCCTGACACGTGTGAAAGTCGTTAAGAACAAGGTAGCGCCTCCGTTCCACAAGGCTGAGTTTGAGATTACCTTCGGCGAGGGCATCTCCAAGACTGGCGAATTGGCTGATCTGGGCGTGGCACACGAGATTATCCAGAAGTCGGGCAGTTGGTTCAGTTACGAGGGCCAGCGCATAGCACAGGGCCGCGACAAGCTGAAGGCTGTGCTTAGGGATAACCCCGAGATGATGGAGGAGATAGAGCAGAAATTGGCCGAGTGTCTCCGTTAAGCAAACGATAGGACAATAGAGTGTCCCTCCGCATTTGTTTGTGGAGGGACATTTTTGTGTGTTTTTACTATTGACAGATGACATTTTGGGAATGATTGTTTAACATTTGTCATAAAAGTAAGGCAAAAATTAAGTTTTTTTGCATTTTCTGGCAAAAAATGTATTGCTATTGTAAAAAAAAGTTATAATTTTGCCCAATCATTAGTATTTGTATTGATGATTGAAGACAGAAACAACAACCTTTCTATACCAATAGAAGCCAATAAATATAATATAAAGGTACGCGCTCATGCGTGTATACTTGTCAGGTAACGTTTCCCTGTGCTCCAACGGGGAGAGGTTCTTATTTTATTGAGAATTGAATATTGAGTATTGAGAATTATAAGAGATAGTAATAATTAATTATTTGTTTAACTTAAATTGTGTGAACATGAAAAAGATCCTAATTCTTTTGGCGCTCCTGCTCGCAATAGGGCAAGGAGCGTGGGCACAGATGAAAGTCAACGGTACAGTGATGTCAGTTGACAGTGTGCCCCTTGCTAATGTCATCGTGGTAGTTACGGGTACCAACGTAGTTGCCGAGACAAAGGCAGACGGAAAGTTTTCATTAAACGTGCCTAAGGGCAGGACTCACCTCTTTGTCAGCGCTATGGGTTATGAGACCCAGCAGATTCCTGTCAAGTCGCAGATGGAGATTTATCTCCGCCAGGCTCAGGTGAATCTTAACGAGGTAGTGGTTACCGCCATGGGTGTGAAGCGTGAGCAGAAGACCCTGGGTTACTCCACTCAGACGATTGACAATGAGCAGCTGACTCTCGGTGCCCTCACTGATGTGACGAGCTCCCTGGCAGGTCAGGTGGCCGGTGTTCAGGTAAACACCACCTCCAGTGACCCTGGTTCAGCTAACTCGGTAATCATTCGTGGTGTGAGCTCCATCAACGGTAACAACCAGCCCCTTTATGTAGTGGATGGTGTGCCTCTCGCACAGACTACCGTTTCTGCTCAGGAGCACCAGAACGCCGTAGGTGGTATCTCCAGCATCAACCCCAATGACATCGAGGAGATGACCATCCTTAAGGGTGCTGCCGCTACCGCACTCTATGGTAGCCGCGCTGCCAACGGTGTTATCATGATTACCACCAAGAGCGGTAAGAAGGGCAGTGGCAAGAACTTTGAGATTGCCTACGACGGTAGCTTCCAGTGGCGCTCTGTAAGCACTCTGCCCAAGATGCAGAACCGCTTCGGTCAGGGATGGAACGGTAAGCAGACCTTCATTGAGAACGGTTCATGGGGACCTGAGTTCGACGGCTCCATGCAGGTGTATGGTCCTATCTGGAACAACCAGCAGCTCATCCACGAGTACAGTGCCCTGAAGAGCAACATCCGTGATTTCTTCAAGACTGGCTTCCTGAACTCCCACAGCATCTCTCTCAATGGCGTTTCCGATGACAACAGGATGACTTACTATCTGAGCTTCTCCAAGAGCTCTGACAACGGTATCATCCCGGGCGACAAGGACACCTACAAGCGT
>JAFZUB010000172.1 GCA_017618515.1 Bacteroidaceae bacterium | reverse complement strand
TTACTGCCGCCATCAGTCCGTCTTTCACTTGTTTAACTGCTACGGTGTGCTCGCTGGTTGTCCACGACATATTGTCGTACTGCATCCAGTCGCGATGATAATATCGATGCATTACAAATCCGTCGCGGCTCCACATATAGTGTCCTGGTGGGAATGGTTCATAACTCTCGCACTGACCCTCCAGTGCTTTGAGCTCGGATGCTACGTAAATGGTGCCATCTGCGTCGCGTCCTATATATAAAGGTATAACGCCTATTGGATCGCGCGCGACAAGGAACTCGTCACGCTCTTCATCATAGAGCACGAAAGCGAAGATGCCGCTCAGATCGTCTAGGAAATCGATGCCCTTATCACGATACAGCGCCAGGATTACCTCGCAGTCTGAGCCAGTCTGAAACTCATACAGCCCTGCGTAGCGGCGTCGGATATCTTGATGGTTGTATATCTCACCGTTTACTGCCAGTACTTGCTTGCCGTCTGAGGAGAATAGCGGCTGCCTGCCTGAGAGTGGGTCAACGATGGCCAGGCGCTCGTGTGCCAGAACGGCGGTGCCGCCTTCGTATATTCCGCTCCAGTCGGGACCGCGATGCCTTATCTTTGCTGACATCTTAAGCGCTTTCTCGCGTAGTTCTCGTGTCTGTCGCTTTGTCTTTAGTATTGCTACAATTCCGCACATAGTGTTATCTTATTGTTTCGTATTTCTCTACATAGTCTGCAAACGCCTGTCTCACCATCCGCGTGCCGCCAGGGGTGGGGTAGTGACCGGTGAAGTACCAATCGCCCGGGTGATGGGGGCAGGCCTCATGCAAGTCATCGATGCTCTGGAAGACCAGTTCCACCGGTGTGCTCATGCCTTCGGGGCGAAGCATGTCGGCTATCTTGTGGCTGAGCTCCTCGGCACTGAATGGCTCGTATATGGCACGAACAATATTCTCGCTGTTATTGGTGTGAGTTTCCTTACAAGCCCTGTAGGTGTCGGCGATTACCTGCTCCATGCCTCTCTCCTTGAGCAGCGCAATAGCTGCGCGGAAGGCGCACAGTTCCTCGAGGTGCGACATGTCGATGCCGTAATAGTCGGGATAGCGTATCTGGGGCGAGCTGCTAACCATGACTATCTTCTTGGGGTGCAGGCGGTCGAGTATCTTGAGTATGCTTTCGCGCAGCGTGGTGCCGCGCACTATGCTGTCGTCGATAACGACGAGATTGTCCTGATAGGGGCGTACCGATCCATAGGTGATGTCATAGACATGGGCGGCGAGGTCGTTGCGCTCAGTGCCTGTCGTTATGAATGTGCGCAACTTGATGTCTTTCCACACCACCTTCTCTATGCGCACGCTTTGGTCAAGACGGCGGAAGGCATCGGTCATGCCGTGGAAGGCTACCTCGGCTGTGTTGGGGATATAGGAGAATACGGTGTTTGCTATGTCACCGCCGATGGCTTGCAGAATAGGTTGCGTCAGTTGTTCGCCCAGACGCTTGCGCTCCTGATAAATGTCGAGGTCTGAGCCACGACTGAAGTATATGCGCTCAAAGGAGCAGGCGTTATTGCCTTTGCCGGGGATTATTTGGTTTAGTTGAATTTCGCCGCTTTTGCGCACGGTGAGCGACTGTCCTGGCTGTAGCTCCTTGATGGCATCGGCTGTGAGGTCGAAGGTGGTCTGCAAGACAGGGCGCTCGCTAGCCAGCACTATCACTTCGTCGTCTTGGTACCAGAACGCAGGCCGTATGCCCCAGGGATCACGCATAGCAAACATCTCGCCGGAGCCAGTGAGGCCGCACATCACGTAGCCACCGTCAAAATGGGGCATGGTGGTGCTCAGCACATTTGCCATCTGTATGTTGTCGTCAATATACTGCGTAATGTCGGTGCCCTCTAATCCCTTGCCTTGGGCTTCCTGGAATAAGCGCTCGGCCTCGCGATCGAGGCGGTGGCCCATCAGCTCGAGGGTGATGTAGGAGTCGCCATAGATACGAGGTGACTGTCCCTGACGTTTCATAAACTCAAACACCTCTTCGATGTTGGTCATGTTGAAGTTGCCGCAGAGGCACAGATTCTTCGCCCTCCAGTTGTTGCGCCGCAGAAACGGGTGCACATATTGCAGGCCGCTCTTGCCGGTGGTGGAGTAGCGCAGATGTCCCATGTAGAGCTGCGCCTCCGTCCATTCATGCGTTACGCGGCCAAACACCTCGGTTATGGCGTCCTTGCCCAGGGCTTTCTCGCGAAACATGTACTCCTCGCCCGTAGGCGCATCCATGTTGACACAAGCGATACCGGCACCTTCCTGTCCACGGTTATGCTGTTTCTCCATCATCAGATAGAGTTTGTTCAGACCATACGATTGTGTGCCGTATTTCTGCTGGTAGTAGCTACGCGGCTTGAGGAGTCTCACCAATGCGACGCCGCACTCATGTTTCAGCTGTTCCATAAATTCCTAATTTTTCAAGCAAGCCTTGATGAACGACATAAATAATGGATGGGGATTGAGCACAGTGGAGGAGTA
>JAFZUB010000171.1 GCA_017618515.1 Bacteroidaceae bacterium | reverse complement strand
TACTGCCTCAGGAGAGAGCGTCACCATCGGCACCGACACCTACTATGCTAGCAACACAACCGTCACCCTCACATACAGCGGCAGCGTGCCCACGGGCTACGTCCTCGACATCCATGTGAAGGATGCCAACAATAATGACATCGCCGTTACCGAAGACTCAGGCACATACACCTTCACCATGCCCGCAAGCGATACTTCCATCAGCGTTACCCTTATCGATGTGTGGGGCATCGCCGACGGAGCCGACGGCAGCGAGGCGCATCCCTACATCATCACTACTACCACAGGCCTCGACCTGCTCGCCACCTGTGTGAACGACAACACCGCCAGTGGCTTCAGCAGCGACGGATTCACCGGCAAGTTCTTCAAGCTGGGTGCCAACATCACCTACGACAACGAAAACGACAACCTCGATAACACAGAGAACAACTACACCGCCATCGGCAGTAGTAATAATAGAAACTTCCGCGGCACCTTTGACGGCGACGGCCACACCATCCGCGGCATACGCATCTATAAAGGTGAGGACAACTCATCAAGCAACAATCAGGGTTTGTTCGGCTATGTTTCTGGCGGCACAGTGAAGAACGTCACCCTCAAAGAAGCCCGCATCACGGGCCGCAACCAAGTCGGCGGCATCGTGGGATATCTCCGTAACTACAGCACCACCCAGACAGGCACCATCGACAACTGTCATGTTGACGGCACCGTCATCATCCGCGCCGTGGTCAACTCTGCCAATTATCACGGCGGCATCGTGGGAAACAACTACAATGGCACCGTCTCGAACTGCACCAGTGGCGCCAACCTCCTCGTTGCCGACGGGGTGACAGACTGTGCATTTTACGGCGGCATCGCGGGATGCAACGACAATGGTGCCACCATCAGCCACTGCTTGGTATCTTACTGCAGCATTCCGGACGTCAGCAGTAATGGTGCCATAGCAGGCTACAACTATGGAAACAGCAGCGGCGACGGCATACTCACCGCCAACTATTACTCTGATTGTATCGTGGGCGGCAAAACCACTGACGTGGGCTGCAATGGCAGAGACCGCGACGGCGCACGCAGCGTACACCAACTTAATATGGGCGCATACACCACCGCCACAGGCGAGACTATCGACATCGACGGCATTACCTACTACGCAGCCGGCACCACCGTCACTCTGAGTTGCACCGCCACACTGCCCGAGGGCTTTATCTTCCATGGATATAAGGTTAACGGCACCGTCATCAGCAGCAACACCTTCACTATGCCTGCCGAGCAATCCCGTGCCGCAGCCTACTTCCTACCCGACGCTGACACCTACCTGGGCGGCGGAGACGGCACAGAGAACAATCCCTACATCATCACCACCGTCGCCGGCCTCAACTTGGTGTCCAAAGCCGTATCCTTGGATTGTTATCCTGCCGGCACACACTTCCGTCTCGGTGCCGACATTGCCTACGACCCCAACACGCTGACCATCGACAACGATGGTGACGGCGTAGCGGAAAGCAACTACACTCCCATCGGCTACGCACGTCCGTTCGAAGGCTGCTTCGACGGACAGGGACACACCGTCAGCGGCATTCGCTCCATACACACCAGTTGCGGTCTCTTCGGCCAACTTACCCATGCCGATGGCTACATCAAGAATGTCACCGTTGCAGATGCCGTCTTCATTGCTACTTACTCTACATACGCTGGCGCCATTGCCGCATTTAATAACCAAGGCCTGATTGAGAACTGCCGAGCTGTGGGAGTGGACATCACATGCTCCAATACCTTTACCGGAGCTATCGTCGGCCTAACCACCGACGGTCTCCTCAACCACAACTACTACTTCGACTGTACGGTGACAAAGAGTGGCACCACCAGCGCCACCAACATCGGCACCGGTATGTGCCTTGTGGAAGGTAGTCAGCCTCCTGTATATGGCGACGTGACCAGCCGTACCTATGGCGGCGTCACCTACACCGACTGCGCAGTGGAAGGCGTGGCACTCGCCGACAATGCCGACAACACCACCGTCATCAGCAACAACACCGGCACAGGCAAGAATGTCATGCTCTACGGCCGCACCCTCTGGAAGGACGGCGCATGGAACACGCTGTGCCTGCCCTTCGACCTGACACTCAGCGGCAGCGTGCTCGACGGAGCAGACGTGCGCGAACTGGTCAGCGCCACCATTACCAACGGCACACTGAGGCTCGGCTTCACCACCGAAGGCGCAGTGACACAGCTCACCGCAGGCACACCTTATATTATTAAGTGGGCCAGCGGCGAGAACCTCGTCAACCCGCTCTTCGAGAATGTCACCGTCACCAGCGCCACCAACGACTTCGTCAACGGCAGCGTCAGCTTCAAGGGCACATACGAGCCCATCACCTTCGACGCCGACAACCACAACATCCTCTTCATGGGAGACAGCAACACCCTCTACTGGCCGAAGAGTGGCGCACACATCAACGCTTTCCGCGCATACTTCCAGCTCGCAGACGGCTCTTCAGCCAACAACTTCGTCCTCTCCTTCGACGACGATGAGCCTACAATGGTCAACGGTCAATGGGGAGCCGAAGGCGTGTCAGTCAACGACAACGACGAGTGGTTCACTCTCGGCGGTGTCAAACTCAATGGCGCGCCTAAGACCAAAGGCATCTACATCAACAACGGTAAAAAAGTTGTGATTAAATAAACAGAAAATACATACAGCTATGAAAAAGATATATATTTCACCTACAGTAGAGGCAGTGAGATTATCTTCCCCTATGTTTCAAGTGACCAATGTTAGTGGTGGCGACTCCGGCATCACCGGCGGTGATTCCGGCAGCAGCAGCGGTGCACGCAGTGAGAAGTTCTGGGGCTACACCTGGGAAGACGACTGCGTAGGACAAGAGGAGTACTAAGAGACCCCCTCTCATCCCCCTGAGGAGGGGGAAGACAACAGATCCCCCTCTAGAGGGGGTGGCCCAGAGGGCCGGGGGCGTATGATAAACACCCGAACTTGTTTTTTATAACTCCGTACGGAAAAGATTTTTCTCCGTGCGGAGTTATTTTAATGCGGACTTCGTGAAATTTAACGCTGACGGCGTGGTATCTAAAGCTGACTTCGTAGAATTTAAAGCCGACTTCGTGGAAATTAAAGCTGACGGCGCTGGAATAACTCGGCGAGAACACAGGTTTGTTTCGGCGGAATCATGAGTTTGTTTCGGCGGAAACACATTCATGTTTCCGCCGAGATAAATACGTGACTCGGCGGAGATATTTTCACGAAGTCGCGCTTTTTTTGCGCAAGAGCAGGCTAAGATGTCACGAAGTCGCGATAAAATTTCACGAGAGTGGGCTAAGATTCCACGATGTCGCGCTTTTTATAAAAAACAGTGAGAAAATTTGCTGCGCAATTGGAAAAATTAGTAACTTTGCAGTCGCAATGGTTCGTGAAGCTGCGCGAGCGGCCCACGATTAAAAGGGAACGGGGTGAGAGTCCCCGACAGTCCCGCTGCTGTGAGCTCCCTTGTCACCATCCGCAAGATAGCCACTGAAGGACCCCCTTCCGTACCCCTCTATGAGGGACACGCACTCTCCATAAAGGGAGAGGCTGAGGAGAGAGTCTTTTGGGAAGGCGCGGAAGGTAGGAGCAAGTCAGAAGACCTGCCTTGCAAAGCCTACCCCTGACCCATCCCGAAGGGAAGGGAAAGAGAGAAAGCCTAAATGACTAAGCCTCGAGGAAAGGCCGACGTTAACAATGAGACCATCATATCACATAAAGGCGAGAGCACTTATTGTGGCTGCGCTGCTGGTGGGCACCAGCGGCTGGGCAGAGTACGCACCTGCTGTCGATACACTTCTCAACGAAGTGAAAGTCAGCGGCTCGGCCAAGCAGCGCGACCTCTCTAACGCTGCTCCCACGCAGACCCTCACGGCCCGCGACATGGAGCAGATGGGTGTGCACCAACTCAGCGATGCGGTGAAGCACATGAGTGGCGTGACGCTCCATGACTACGGCGGCGCGGGAGGTCTCAAGACGGTCAGCATCCGCGGACTGGGTGCCCGCTTCACTGGCGTGAGCTACGACGGCGTGGCGCTGAGCGATGTGCAGACGGGACAGATAGACCTGCAGCGCTACACGCTCAACGGCGTCCGCCAGGTGAGCCTCCTCGTAGGCGAAGGCAGCAACATCTTCATCTCTGCCCGCGAAGCCACCACCCCTGGCATGCTAGCTATTGAGACAGAGAAGATCCTCCACCCTGCCTCCCTAAATGGAGAAGGGGAACTGAGAGGAGGTCTTGGTCAATTTTCAATGGTCTTCGGCTCCTGGGGCTACACCAACCCAATGCTCAGTGCGGGCGCGCGATGGGGCAAGCTGTCGGTGAGCGCGATCGCCGACTATGTGTACGCGGAGAATGACTATCCCTTCACCATCTACAATATCACAGAGCGCATACACAAGAGGCGCGTCCACTCGAAGATGAACCAAGGCCACGCGGAGATAAACGCAAGCTATGCCTTCAGCGACAACCATGTGCTGAGGGCCAAGGCCTACTACTACGACAACGACCGTGACCTGCCCGGCGTAGTACGCTACTATACCAGCGAGAGCAAGCAGCAGCTACGCGAGCGCACGGCCTTCGGCCAGCTGCTCTATCGCGGGCGCCTCAGCGACCAATGGTCGCTCAAGGCTGCCGCCAAATGGAACTTCGCCAGCTCCGACTATAAAGACCGCCTCTACCCCGACGGTGTTACCGACGGAGCCTACTGGCAGCGCGAGGGATACCTCAGCGGCGCGGTGCTCTACCGCCCCATCGAGAGCCTCAGCTTCAGCTACGCTAGCGACATAGTGCATAATAACCTCAACAGCCACCGCCAGATGGCCATCGACCAGCACCCCTCGCGCCTGAGTCTGCTCAACACCCTTTCTGCACGATGGAACCGCGGTTTTCTGTCGCTCACAGCTCGTGTGCTTCACTCCGCCCACCTCGAGGACACACGCTCTGGCGCCGAGGGTCAGGACTATCACCACTGGAGCCCTTCGGCCTCCGCCGCAGCCAAGCTGGGCAAGGGATGGACAGCAAGAGTGATGTGGAAAGACATCTTCCGCATGCCATCGTTTACGGAGCTATACTATTACCACCTCGGCACGCAGAACCTCAAACCCGAGCGCACGAGCCAGTGGAACGCGGGCGTGACATGGGAAGGGAGGCTGCTGCCGACACTCAGCGCCACTATGAGTAGCGATATATATATAAATAAGGTAAAGGACAAGATAATCAGCATTCCCTACAATCTGTTTATCTGGCGCAACATCAACGCCGCGGAGACGCGCATCAAGGGAGTGGACCTGAACGTCGGCCTCCACCTGCAGATGGCTGCGCGCCACGCGCTGGAGATGCAAGGGCACTACTCCTACATGCACGCTGTGGACCGCTCCAACCCCAACAACAAAGACTATAACAAGCAGCTGCCCTATATGCCGCAGAACAGCATGAGCACAGTGCTGACATGGCACAACCCGTGGGCAAACGTCTCGCTCAACGCCTACGCAGTAAGCAAGACATGGGCTACGACCTCCCACGTTGACGGCTCCTCCATCGGCGGCTACGGCGAGCTGGGCGCGACGGTCTTCCGCGAGTTCCGGCTCAAGGGAAATCAGCGGCTGACGGCCTCCTTCAACGTCAGCAACCTGCTCAACAAACAGTACGAGGTTATCGCCGCCTATCCCATGCCTGGCAGGGGATGGAGACTCAAAATAGGCTATAACTTATAAACTCAAAATCTTATTAACTTAAAACCAAAGAAAATGAAAAAATTATTGAAGATTGCACTGCTTGCAGTGCTTGCGCTTGGCTTTGCCAGCTGCAGCGATGATGACAACAATCCCAATTACACGACCGATCCTAATTGGGTAGGCGGAGTGTATGTGATCAGTGAGGGTAGCTACTACAACAAGATTGACGGTGACCTCACCAACTATGACCCCATACAGCGCTATGTTGCCAATGGAGTGTTTAAGGCTATGAACGGCCGTGCCCTCGCCGGCACCCTTAACGACGGCCTTGTGTATGGCACTAAGCTCTACATGACCAACACCGACGAGAACGTTGTCGAGGTAGCCGAAGCCAAGACTGCCAAGAGCGTTAAGCAGATTCAGGTGAACGGTCCCCGCTGCATCAAGGCTGACGGCGGCTTCCTCTATGTGACCATGTTCTACGAGAACAAGGTTGCCAAGATTGACACCACCACCTATGAGGTAGTAGCCACCGTAGAGACCGGCACCTATCCAGAGGGTCTCGCCGTGCTCGACGGCAAGCTCTATGTTGCCAACTCCGGCTATGGCAGCGGCAACACCGTGAGCGTAGTGGACCTCGCTACCTTCACCACCACCAACACCCTCACCGTGCCCACCAACCCCGTGGACGTTATGACCGATGGCACACAGCTCTACCTGCAGTGCAGCGGCGAGTACAAGGCTGACTGGAGTGGCTACGAGGTTAACCCCGCCCTCTACACTCTTGCCACCGACGGCACTACCACCAAACTGGCCGAGGCCACTATCTCTGCCATTGGTCCAAACCGCCTTTACTTTATCGACTACAACTACTACAAGGCCGCACAGACCTACGGCTTTGTAAATCTGGCCGACAACAAAGTGGAGACTCTCAGCTTTAGCAATCAGGGCGTAGCTGCTCCCTTCGCTATCGGCGTGAATCCCACCAATGGCGATGTATATATCACTGCTTACGCCACCACACAGACGGAAGAGGGCTACACCTTAGTGGACTACTCCTCCAACGGCTTCTGCGTACGCTATAACAGCGACGGTCTGCAGATTGACCAGTTCACTGTGGGACTCAACCCCGGCACAGTAATATTCTATTAAAATGAAAAAGTTCAGCCCTCGTCAGTCAAACATTTTTCTTTTTGTTGTTGTTAGCTTTTTTTTGCTGACGGGCTGCTTTAGCAATGTCGGCAAGCCTGAGGGTACTCCTGTAAAAATGGAGTATTCTCGCTTGCTCGACATTGTAGATTGCAACGGTTATAGACTTGTAACCATCTCCGACCCCTGGAATGAAGACCGCGTGCTTCACCGCTATGCGCTCGTCAACACAGAGGACGCGGAGTCAAAGAAAAACCTTTGGAAGAAGTCTCCTTCTTTGCCCAAGGATGCCACCGTGATAGAAGTGCCTCTACGCAGGCTCTGCGTGAGCACCTCCGTCCACACCGCACTGATGGAGAAACTCGGCGCCCTCGGACAGGTGGCAAGCATCTGCGAGAGCAAATACATCCTCAACCCCGCCGTGCAGACGGAGATAAAAAAAGGACGCATCAAAGATGTGGGTAGCGGCCTCAATCCCAGTGTGGAGATGATAGCGCAGCTGCGCACCGACGCCCTGCTGATGTCGCCTTTTGAGGGGGCAAGCTACGGTCTGCTGGAGAAGACAGGCATTCCCATCGTGGAGTGCGCCGACTATATGGAAACCTCCGCCCTAGGCCGCGCCGAGTGGATGAAATTCTACGGTATGCTGGTAGGCCGCGAGGCTGAGGCGAACGCTCTTTTTGAGGAGGTGCGCGACAACTACAACAGCCTCAAGGCGCTTGTCGCTAAGGAGAAGACGCACCCCAAGCTACTCGCCGACATGCTCAGCGGCAACACCTGGTATATGCCTGGCGGAGCCAGTTGTTACGGCACACTCTATAAGGATGCGGGCGCCGACTACAGCATCGCCTCCGACAAGGCAAGCGGCAGTCAGCCCCTCTCGCAGGAGAGTGTGCTGATGGGTGGGCGCGATGCCGATGTGTGGCTAATAAAATACAGCCGTCCACAAGACTTCACCTACGCCTCGCTGTTGCAGGAAAACGCCCTCTACAAACAGTTCGCGCCCTTCCGCCAGCGTCATATCTACGGCTGCAACGCTCTGCTCACTCCCTTCTATGAGGAGGTGCCATTCCGCCCCGACATCCTGCTGAAGGATGTCATCAGCATCTTATATCCAAATCTTTTGCCAGACTACCAGCCTGTTTACTACCTTCCGCTGGCACAGTAGAAAAAAAGGGAGTCACGATTTGTGACTCCTTTCTTTTTACTTGTTTAGTTTCCAAGTGGCACCGTCCTTGGTGTCCTTCACCTCGAAACCGAGTTGGGCAAGACGGTCGCGGATAAGATCGCTGGTTGCCCAGTCCTTGGCAGCCTTCGCCTTGGCGCGTGTCTCTAGCAGCAGGTCAATGGCTGCACTGAAAGCCTCCTCGCGCTTGCTACCACCGTCGGCCTCAGCCTTGAGTCCGAGAATGTCGAAGGTAAAGGTGTGGAACACCTCGCGGAGAGCCTCCACTCCGTCGGCGGTGATGGTCTGCTGGTGGTCGGCCACCTGATTGATGACACGGCAGGCATCGAAGAGGTGACTGATGACGATGGGCGAGTTGAGGTCGTCGTTCATGGCGTCGTAGCAACGCTGCCTCAACTGCTCGGCATAGTCCTTGGTGATGGTGCCGTCAGCCACAGGCTGGAGACGCTCAATTTGCGCGATTCCATCGAAGAGTCTTTCCATTCCCTTGCGGCTAGCCTGCAGCGCCTCGTTGGAGAAATCAACGGTGGAGCGATAGTGTGCCTGGAGGATAAAGAAGCGGATGGTCATCGGGCTGTAAGCCTCCTGCAGTTTCTCATGACTGCCGTCGAAGAACTGCTGGAGCGTGATGAAATTGTTGTAGCTCTTACCCATCTTCTTACCCTCAATGGTAATCATATTGTTGTGCATCCAATACTTCACCATGTCTTCGCCCTGCGATGCCACAGCCTGTGCTATCTCACACTCGTGGTGAGGGAAGACAAGGTCCATGCCGCCGCCGTGGATGTCGAAATGGTTGCCGAGATACTTGCGACCCATTGCTGTGCACTCGCAGTGCCAGCCAGGGAAACCCTCACTCCACGGGCTGGGCCAGCGCATGATATGCTGCGGCTGGGCTTTCTTCCATAGTGCGAAGTCCACCTGGTTGCGCTTCTCATCCTGTCCGTCAAGGGTGCGGCTGTGATTGATGACATCGGTGAGGTTGCGGTTGGAGAGTTTGCCGTAGCGATACTTCTCATTGTATTTCTCTACATCGAAATAGACACTGCCCTCGCTCACATAGGCAAAGCCATTGTCGAGAATTTCCTGTACCAACTGCTCCTGCTCGATGATATGGCCGGAGGCGTGAGGCTCGATACTGGGCGGCAACACATTGAGCGCATCCATCGCCTGATGGATGCGATTGGAATAATACTGCGCCACC
>JAFZUB010000170.1 GCA_017618515.1 Bacteroidaceae bacterium | reverse complement strand
TCGCGGAGTGGAGCAGTTGGTAGCTCGCCAGGCTCATAACCTGGAGGTCGCATGTTCGAGTCCTGCCTCCGCAACTAACAACCAAACAATCCCGTCTGCCATGAAAGCATGCGGGATTATTTTATTAAACACATCTCCCTGTGTACTGGCTTAACAAACTCTTTACCGACACCGACAGCGTGGCACACATAGTGCTCGTCCTTGCACTCGTCATCACACTCGGTTACAAACTTGGCAAACTCAAGATTGGCAGCGTCACACTCGGCAGCACCTTCGTGCTCTTCATCGGCATCTTGGCAGGCCATGTGTACCACGCCACCGGACTCGCCAACAGCGACGGTTATGCCCTACCCTTGCCAGTACTCAACTTCGTGCAAGACTTCGGCCTTATCCTCTTTGTCTATTGCATCGGTTTGCAGGTTGGCCCAGGCTTTTTCTCTTCTTTCAAGAAGGACGGCCTAAGGCTCAACATATTCTCTATGCTAACCATCGTGCTCAACATCGGAGTGATGATGGGGTGCTATTATCTGTTTTTCGATACCAATGACCTGAAGAATCTGCCTATGATGGTAGGTGTGCTATGTGGTGCGGTGACCAACACTCCTGGTCTGGGTGCCGCCAACGAGGTGCTGGGCGAGGCAGCCGCCAACAACCCCGCCCTGCAACAAGCAATGGAGGGTCACGAGATAGCTAGCGCCTACGCATGTGCCTATCCCTTGGCAGTGGTGGGCATGATTGGTGCTGTGGTGATGCTGCGCTACTTGATGAAGATTAGGCTCGACAGCGAGCAGGCACAGGTAAGGCACGAGATGGAAGACAACCCTCACGCCAAGCCTTACCGCATGACCATTAGGATGCAAAACAAGGCCCTCGACGGCATCACCATCCGCAAGATTCGCGACTTCGTGGGCCGCAATTTTGTGTGCTCACGCATGGAGCGCAACGGCGAGGTGAGCACGCCGACTATTGACACAGTGCTTAAACAGGACGACCTGCTGCGCATCGTGTGTGCAGAGGATGACGCGGAAGCCGTAACAGCCTTTATGGGCACAGTGGAGGACAAAGACTGGCAACTGGCTCCTACGCCTATCATCTCCAAGCGCGTAGTGGTGACCAAGCCTGAGGTGGAGGGCAAGACGCTGGCCCAGATGCACTTCAGTAGTGTACTAGGCGTGAATGTGACACGCCTGACGCGCTCTGGCATTGACCTCTTCGCCGACCGCAACTTAAGGCTGCAAATTGGCGACCGTCTTCTGCTAGTGGGTCCACAGGAGGGCATCAACCACGCGGAGAACGCCGTGGGCAACTCTATCAAACGCCTGAAGCATCCCAATATCGGGCCACTCTTCCTGGGCGTGCTGCTAGGCGTGCTGCTGGGTAGCATTCCCTTTGCCATCAGCGGCATCCCCACCCCCGTAAAACTCGGTCTGGCCGGCGGTCCGCTGATTGTGGCTATCCTTATTGGTGCCAAGGGCTATAGGCTGCACATTACGTCCTACACCACGACAAGTGTCAATATGTTTGTGCGCGAGTTGGGGCTCAGTCTCTTCCTCGCAGCAGTGGGTATAAAGGCGGGCGCCAACTTCTGGGACACACTCTCTCAGGGAGATGGCATCAAATATGTTTGGGTGGGCTTCATCATCACTATTGTGCCTATCTTTATCATGGGCATCTGGGCTCGTATGCGGATGAAGCTCAACTACTTCACTCTTAGCGGTCTCATCGCCGGCACCTACACCGACCCACCCCTGCTCGGTTTCGCCACGGAGTCTGCTGGCAATAATGCTCCTGCAGTAGGATACTCCACCGTATATCCCTTGTCGATGTTCTTACGCATCCTTAGCGCCCAACTGATTATTTTGCTTTGGTGCGCGTAGATTTTACGTAGCTAAGTTGCGAAAGCGTAAATTATTTAGTATTTTGTCGCCGTTTTTGTGAAGTTTAAGGGCATTTATGCCCTGTTATATATTTCTTTTTACTAACTTTGCCCCGCTAAGTATGCCTTTTTGGCTCTTTGCGACTTATAAAGTAACAAAAAAAACAAAGACAATATGAAGAAGATTCTGCTGATTCTCACTGTTGCGGCCACTGCCTTGATGACCTCCTGCGTTAACAACAAGGAGATGATTTACCTGCAGGGTGCCGACTCGATTTATGCCAAATCTATTGCCATCGACAAGAACTTCCAGCTCTTGATTCAGAGCGACGATCAGTTGGCTATCTCTATTACCTCACGCGACAAGCAGTTGATAGAGCAGTTTAACAACAGCATCCTCGTTGGCTCGGGCAACTCGCAGAGCGGTACGAGTCAGGCTATGACGCAGAGCGGTGTGTGCTACTTCTATGTATTGCAGGACGGCACCATCGAGTTCCCCATCATCGGCAAGGTGAAGGCTGCAGGCCTGACGGTGGACCAGCTGTCGGAAAATATTCGTCAGCAATTGTCCAAGGACGTAAACGACGTGCAGGTATCGACCAAGATTATGAGATTCAAGATTACTGTGCTGGGTGACGTGAAGACCCCTGGTACGCAGAGCTACACCGGTCAACGTCTGACGCTACTGGAGGCTCTGGGCCGCGCCGGTGACCTCAACGCTAGTGCCATCCGCACCAATGTGCTGGTGATTCGCGAGGAGAACGGCAAGCGTACCTCCTACAAGGTGGACCTCACCAAGCCCGAGTCGGTGTTTAACTCTCCTGCCTACTACATGCAGCAGAACGACCTCATCTATGTCGAATCCAACAAGTCGGTGAAGGTTAAGGGTAGCACCTCCTACACTTACCTCACCGTTACAGGTACGCTAGTGAGCATGATAGCATCCATTGTTTCGCTCATCATTGCGCTGACTAATTAACTTTTACAACTACAAAATTAAAAGCATATGTCTGAAGTTATTGAGAACCATAATTCTGTCCAAGAGGAAGAACGTAGTAACAATATGCTTAACATTGCGCTGTTTTGTTTAACAGTGCTTAGGAAGAACTGGCGTTGGTTTCTGCTGAGCCTCATTATTTGCCTTGGCCTTGCCTACCTGTATGCCAAGCGACAGCCACGCATTTTCCGCCAAAGCGCCACCATCCTTATTAGTGAGGGCGACCCTAAGACAAATAAGAACAGAGCCTTCAACAACATACAGGACTTGAGCGGCATCTCGGGTAACGACAATTTGAAGGACGAGATGTTT
>JAFZUB010000169.1 GCA_017618515.1 Bacteroidaceae bacterium | reverse complement strand
ATCACTTCTGCCACATACATAGGCCCGATAATGACGCTCTGCCTTGGCAAGAGGGGCGAGCTGGTGAAGCAGGAGTTTGTGGCCGGCAATAGGGTGGAGATAATCTTTGACATGCCCCTGGGCGAGATAGTGATCGACTTCTACGACAAGTTGAAGAGTATCTCGCGTGGTTATGCCTCGTTTGACTACCACCAGAACGGCTTCCGCAAGAGCAACCTGGTGAAGCTCGACATCCTGCTCAACGGTGAGCCAGTGGATGCGCTGTCAACGCTGACCCATGCGGACAACGCCGTGGCCTTCGGCAGGCGTATGTGTGAGAAACTGAAGGAGCTGCTGCCGAGGCAGCAATTTGACATCGCCATTCAGGCTGCCATCGGTGCCAAGATCATTGCCCGCGAGACAGTGAAGCAGGTGCGCAAGGATGTCACCGCCAAGTGCTACGGCGGCGATATCACTCGTAAGCGCAAGCTGCTAGAGAAGCAGAAGCGCGGAAAGAAGCGCATGAAGCAGATAGGTAATGTGCAGGTGCCCCAGAAGGCCTTCCTAGCTGTACTGAAATTGGACTAACAGATGAAAAGAGTTGTGCTATCCGTGTTGACGCTGCTGGTGGCAGTTGCCTCGCTTGGCCAGTCTGCCAAGTATGAGAGCTACATCAGCAAGTATCGCCATCTGGCCATCTCCCAGATGCGTGAGCACAGCATACCTGCCAGCATCACTATGGCTCAGGCATTGCTGGAGAGCGGAGCCGGCACGAGCACCCTCGCTGTGAAGGGACATAATCACTTTGGCATCAAGGCCCACAACGACTGGACTGGCCCCGTGATGCTCAAGGACGACGATGCCCCCGACGAGAAGTTCCGCGTCTATTCCCGCGACGAGCAGAGCTACGAAGACCATTCTCTATTTCTCAAGCGAGGCAGACGCTACGCTTCGCTGTTCACCCTGTCTGTCACCGACTACAAAGGGTGGGCATACGGCCTCAAGGCCGCTGGCTATGCCACCAGTCCTACCTATGCTTCTAAACTGATACAGATAATCGAGGACTACAACCTCACTGCTCTCGACCAGGAGGCACTCGGTCATCACCACGCCAAGCCCGTGGTGAGCCAGACGACTACCACCAATACTCCCACCGTCAACACTCCGGTGGCTGCCGCCCAGCGCCCCATCCATTTCAACAACCGCAACTACTACATCGTGGCTAATACGGGCGACACGTATGAGTCGCTGGCAAAGGAGTATGATGTCAGCGCCCGCAAGCTGAGGCGCTACAACGAGGTGGACAAGCAATACAAGCTGCAGGCTGGCGACATGGTCTATTTCGAGAAGAAGCAGAAGCAGGCCGCCAAGGAGTACAAGAAGAAATATCATGTCCTGCAGGCCGGCGAGTCGCTGTACAAGGTGTCTCAACTCTACGGCGTGCGCCTCAAGACATTATATAATATAAATAGGTACGCGCCCGAGCATACACCTAAGGTGGGGGACCGTATCAGACTGAGATAGGAGACTGGTATGCCACGCAAGATAAAGACCAACTGGATTGTACCCAAGGGGCAGGCGCTGACGGAGATGGATGAGATTATCCTCGACTGGCAGGCGCGAGGCTATCTTGTGCCCACGCGCGAACTCATCAAGACTCCCGAGCAGATAGAGGGCATCCGCGAGAGCGGCAAGATAACTAACGGCGCCCTCGACCTCGTGGCCCGTGAGATAAAGGCAGGCATGACGACCGAGGACATCAATCGCCTCGTCCATGAGTACACCCTTGATCACGGCGGTACGCCCGCTCCGCTCAACTACGATGGCTTTCCCAAGAGCGTCTGCACAAGCATCAACGACGTGGTGTGCCACGGCATACCCAACGAGGAAGAGATGCTGCTCCCCGGAGACATCATCAATGTGGACGTAACGACCAAGTACAAAGGTTACTACGCCGACGCCTCGCGCATGTATATCATCGAGGATACCTATCCCGAATGGAAGCGCCTCGTCAGGGTCGCTAAGGAGTGTCGTGATATGGCTGCCGCGGCTACCAAGCCTTATTCCTTTGTGGGCGATATGGCCAAGGTGATAACTAAGCATGCCCATGCCAACGGATGCACCGTGGTGCGTGAGTTGTGCGGTCACGGTGTGGGGCTGGAGTTCCATGAGCAGCCCGATGTTGACCATTATGGTGTGCGCGGCAAGAGCGGCATGCTGCTGGTGCCCGGCATGGTGTTCACCATCGAGCCTATGATAAACCTCGGAGGCCGCGAGGTCTTCCAGGACGAGGACGATGGCTGGACCATCTGCACCGAGGACGGCCAGCCCTCCGCCCAGTGGGAGCATACCTATCTGCTTACTCCCCACGGCCTCGAAGTGTTAGTGTAATTTAATGTTCAATGCTCAATAACATAACAATTCTCGGCATCGAATCCAGCTGCGACGACACGTCGGCTGCTGTGATACGCGACGGCTACCTGCTGTCCAACGTCACTGCTTCACAGCAGGTGCACGAGGAGTATGGCGGCGTGGTGCCCGAGCTGGCATCGCGTGCCCATCAGCAGAACATACTGCCCACGGTGGACGCCGCTATCAAGAGGGCCGGCATCAGCCTGAGCGATATTAGCGCTGTAGCCTGTACCCTCGGTCCAGGCTTGATGGGATCGCTGCTCGTTGGCGTGTCTTTTGCCAAGGGATTGTGCGTGTCATTGGGTTGTCCGCTAATCTCCGTCAACCATCTGCAGGGCCATGTGTTGGCTCATTTCATTCAAGAACAAGGCGCTGAGCGACCTGTGCCCGAGTATCCTTTCCTCTGTCTCCTAGTGAGTGGTGGCAACTCACAGATTGTGCGTGTCAACTCTTATAAGGATATGGAGATAATAGGGCGCACCATCGATGACGCTGCAGGGGAGACCATCGACAAGTGCTCCAAGTTTATGGGGCTGGGTTATCCTGGCGGTCCCATTATCGACCGACTGGCGCGACAGGGCAACCCCAAGGCTTTCACTTTCAACAAGCCCCACATCGCAGGCTTCGACTATAGTTTCAGCGGACTGAAGACATCCTTCCTTTATACCCTGCGTGACAAGATGGCTGACAATCCCGATTTCATAGAGCAAAACAAAGCCGACCTCGCAGCATCGCTGGAGCGCACTGTCGTGGAGGTGCTGATAGACAAGCTCTCTAAGGCCGTGAAAGCCACCGGCATACGCCGAGTGGCTGTGGCAGGCGGTGTGTCGGCCAACACTGCGCTGCGCCAGGCATTTGTCGCCCGTCAGCGGAGTGGCACATGGCAGACTTTCATACCGCCCTTCGGCTACACTACCGATAATGCCGCCATGATAGCCATAGCTGGCTACTATAAGTATCAAGATAGTGACTTCTGCGACATTGAAACACCACCTTTTTCGCGTATTTCTATCTAAAAATGAAAAAAAAAGATAAGATATTTTGTCTATTCATTGAAAATAACTAACTTTGCACTCCGAAATTTTCGAACTTAAGAACTAAAAAACAACATAGCGATGGCAAAAATGTGTCAAATCACTGGTAAGAAAGCAATGACGGGCAACAATGTGTCCCACTCAAAGCGTCGCACAAAGCGTACCTTCGATGTGAACTTGCTTACCAAGAAATTCTATTATGTAGAGCAGGACTGCTGGATTCAGCTTACCCTTAGCGCCGCAGGCCTCCGTTTGATAAACAAACTCGGACTTGATGCAGCACTCCGCAACGCCGTAGAGAAAGGCTACTGCGACTGGAGAGATATCAAGGTAATTGCGTAATCATTTACAATCATGGCAAAGAAAGTAAAAGGCAATAGGGTGCAGGTGATTCTGGACTGCACCGAGATGAAAGATAGTGGTCTGCCCGGAACATCCCGCTACGTTACCACTAAGAATCGTAAGAACACCACCGAGAGACTGGAACTCAAGAAGTACAACCCCATTCTCAAGAGAATGACCGTACACAAGGAAATCAAGTAAAACAACTATAGACTATGGCAAAGAAAGCGGTTGCAACCCTGCAAACAGGTAATACCTCCGGACGTACCTATTCTAAGGTAATCCGTATGGTGAAGAGCCCTAAGACAGGCGCGTACATCTTCGATGAGCAGATGGTGCCCAACGACGATGTAAAGAAATTCTTCCAGAACTAAGAAGAGAGGCGTGCCATAGCGCACGTTAGCTCGAAACGATACTTTTCATGTCAGCAACATGAGACGGTGGCGTGGATCCGTCTATATGCTTGCTGACGTGATTTTTTTTGTGTATAAGATTTTCCCCTAATACCGCAAAAATATCTCTCATCGAGAAAGAGTATTTTTGGTCTGGAGAGTCCCCACAGGGGGGGGGGGATAAGTGTATGAAAAAACACTTTTCTATCCCAAATTCCTTGCCTAATAAAAATAGTTTAGTATCTTTGCAACGTGTTCCGCAAGGAATACAAACTATATTTGCTCTTTCGCCACTGGAACT